>JQDQ01000158.1 GCA_000747625.2 Smithella sp. SCADC | reverse complement strand
TCAGTTTGAGAAAGAGCCTAATAAATGCTCCTCCAAAAGGGGAGATATGGGAAATTAACTCTCCATTACAACAGACTCTAACAAAGAAAATTGAAGAAAAAGGTGTACCTTTAAAGGATTGGAATCTGAAAATATATTTCGGCATTAAGACAGGATACAATGAAGCTTTTATAATTAATGGAGAAAAAAGAAAAGAACTGATTAAAGCCGATTATAAATGTAAAAATATTATTAAGCCTCTTTTGCGGGGTCGAGATATCCAAAAGTATACTGCTATATTTAATGATTTATGGCTTATCGATGTGCATAATGGTTACATAGATTTAAGTGATAAAAAAATCGAACGAATTAATATTAATTTGTATCCTACTCTTAAAAAACACTTAGATCAACGTTCAAATAATATTAAAGAAAGAAGTGATCAGGGATTTACACCATACAACTTAAGAGATTGTGCTTATCATGCACGATTTGAAAAAGAAAAAATTGTTTGGAAACGTATTGGATCGATAATGCGATTTTGTTACGATAATACAGGAGCTTTTTGTTTAGACAGCACCTGTATTGCAGTTGGAGAAAAAACTAAATTTCTTGTTGGAGTATTGAATTCATCTGTATGTATTTATGAGCTATTTCGTACGTCACCTAAAACTGGCACAGGTGACCAAATTATTAGTGTCCAAGCTCTTGAACCACTGCGGATTCCAAAACCAAACAAAAACCAAGAAATAGCTATTACAAATATTGTCGACAAAATCCTCTTACTCACCCAATCCGATGACTACCAGCAAAATGCAACTAAGCAATCCAAGGTCAAAGAATACGAAAAAGAAATTGATCTGATGGTCTATAAACTTTACGACCTCACCCCCGCCGAAGTCAAAATCATCGAAGGGGAAAATTAATTATGGCAAATGGATATGGTATAGGCACTTTATTAACAAGGCCTGTAAAACGTAAAATATTCATCAGCTATCATCACGATAATGATCAGGCATACTACAATGGATTTGTGAAATTCTTCTCAGACCAATGTCCGAGTCTATGACTATAATCACTGCTTGTCAAGAAAAAACTAGTATGGTGTCACCAGATTTATCCAGATTTCAGATGGAAACGATTAAACATGAATTAAACGAGATGCGGGTTTATCAGTGGCCGGAAGTTGAGGCATTCTGCCATATATTTTATCTGCCGCCAATATTGCCTGAAGGCGGGTGTGAAAGCATCCGCCTTTTTTGCACTTTAAACGTGGTCGCTGATAACGGCTTGCCGTAAGACATCTTTGATGTAGGCGTTCAGAGTTATGCCCTGATCGGTGGCAGTCTCAACCAGTTTTTTGTGCAGATCGGGATCAATGCGGATATTGAAAGTGCCTTTGAAGGGTTTTTCGGGATCCTTGCCGGTTTTTTCACAGGCGGTCAGGTAATCGTCGACAGACTCTTTAAAAGCCTTCTGCAAAGATTTTACGTCCACCCCTTCGTAGCTGACAAGGTCACTTATGTACTCGAGCTTTCCGAAAAAAACCTGATCATCATCACTGTAATGGGCTGATCCGAAGTAACCCTTATATTCCATCATGTCTTTTTTCATATCATGTTTCATGCTTGCTCATTTATACCCCTTTTATGGGAAAATATCAGAGATATGGACAAAAGGCAACAAGAAAAACTAAATTTAGTTGCATTTTTGACCGAAACAAAAAGATGATGTTTTTGAAAGTTTGGGGGTATTTTGGGGGGTATGTGGAAAAATAAGCTATAAATAAATTTAACGATTAAAAATACTTATCTGTTCTGTGCTATCCCCCTCATCCCAAAATTTTTATTTTTTCGCATTGAAGATTTTGGACAACTGCCACTTTTTGCGCTTTTTCCAGCCTCCTTTATGATAGGCATAACTGGCCAAAAGCGGCAGTACCGTTGTCGCTTCAGCGTAAACCATCTGTTCGCAGGAAGAATCCACCTTGCCCCACGAATTGGCTTCTTTGAGCGTGGAGCTGGAGCAGGCTCCGTCGCGCACATCCGCCACGGTGATTTGAACGGCGAATTTGTGCATCGGTACTTCATGTCCCAATATTTCCGCACAGACAACGGTATCCTGTGCGAAGTTTTTCGGTACACCGCCTCCAATCATCAGTAAACCGCTGGTTCCGGCTTTGATTTTAATATCGGTCAGTTCCCGGAAATCCTTGACTGAATCAATGGAGATATGATTGTCGGGACGGTCATTCTGGTGCAGCACCAGACCGAAGCCGGCGGAGCTGTCGGAAAACGCGGGGCAGAAAATAGGCACGTCATTTTCATAAGCCGCCTGAACAAGAGAATTTTTCTTTTTAGCGTTTTTAACCAGATATCTGCCCATTTCGGCGATGAATTCCCGCGAGGAGTAAGGACGAGGGTCAAGCGCGTCCGCTATTTTCTTGATAGCGCGGTCACAAGCCTGTAAATCGTTTTCACTGATGAATGTATCGTAAATCCGGTCTATATAAAGTTTGCGCAATAATTTGTCGTCAATAAAAGGAGTGCCCTGGTAGTGTTTGAATCCCAGAGCTTCAAAGAAATCCATGTCAACAATGGAAGCACCGGTGGCCACGATGGCGTCAATCATGTTGTTTTTCACCAGATCAACGTAAACCTGCATACAGCCTGCCGCGGATGTGGAACCGGCCAGGGTAAGGATAACAGCGCAATTTTTTTCTCTGAGCATCCGGTCGTAAATATCAGCGGCGTTAGCCAGATCGCGGGCGGAAAAGGACATTTTTTTCATCGCGTTGATAATATCCACCGCGTTGATTTTTTTAATGTCAATGTGTTCGACTTTTTTACTCAGTAAATCTTTCTTTTTCATTAAATCTCGACTCCCTTAAATTTAATTAATTCGTATGGGCGTATTTTTAAATCATAGACTGCTAAAAGTCAACCCATAGAAGTTATGTTTATATCACCATTTTCAATCTATGAAGGAAATGATCAAAATAAGTCTGACAAACCAATAATCAGGGCTGACAAAATAAGCGCCAATGACGGTAATGCGATATTGAATTCATACGGATTTTATCCTGTAAAGTATCTCCTTTGTACGAGTTGTGTGCTGCGCAAAAATAACCCTTGACTCTTATGTTGAGCACAAATATAAAGACAGAATCACGAATGTCTGGATGTCCTCAAAAAGGTGCCCCATCGACATTTCATTTTCAGCATCCCGAAGATCCTTTGGCGTTACTTTCTATATGATCGAAAGCTTCTTGCCGGTATCAGCCGCTGTGCCTGGGACTCCCTGAAAGTTTTCATGCAACAGGCCGTACCCGAAAAGGAACCCCTCCCCGGCGCGGTTATTGCTGTTCAGACATTCGGCGACGCTCTCGGGTTCAATCCTCACTGCCACATTCTCCTGACAGACGGCTGCTTTTACGGAAACAAAGGTATGTTCCGGGTCGCGCCACCGTTGGAGCTGAAGAAACTGGAGGCCATTTTCCGGCACAAGGTATTCAAGATGCTGAACAGGGGAAAGATAACGAAAGAGGTGATTGCCATGCTCTCTACATGGCGGCATTCCGGCTTTAATGTTTTCTGCGGCAATCGCATATCCCCAACCGGGGTGAGCAGATGGTCAGGTACTACGGATATTACAGTAATGTCTCACGGGGGAAACGAAAAGAAACTGGAAAAGACGATGCCATACCTTGCATTCTCGAACCGGAGGGGAATTGTAAAACATTAAGAAAAAATTGGGCTCGGCTGATTCAGAAAATAGGAGCCTGTCCCGGCGAAGGCCGGGAAGGTTGACCCTCTGGTCTGTCCAAAATGTCAAGGCACAATGCGCATCATCAGTTTCATCGAAGACCGGCAGGTTATCCGGGATATCCTCACGCATCTGGGTCTCTGGCTTGTCCGATCAAGGCCGCCGCCGAAAATTTGTGCCGCCATCACATTATCCGAATCCAAAGTCTCCGATTCCTACGCGCATCCTCCACATCAACAAGCAGACGACTACGCCGATCCTCAATACTCCGGGGATGATTACATTTACCCTGAAGGGCACACGCAGTCATAACGCATTGTGATTTTTTTCAATAATCATTTAAGGCGTGTCGGAGAGGTTTGCTGAACTTTCTTTTATTTGTCAGGAAAGATGATAAACATGAAAAAACACTCCAAATTTTTCAGTTAACAGTTATTATTTACTGTTTCAAATTGTCTTGACACACAAGAAAGTCACCCCTATACTTGACCAGCAAAAAAATGATTCATGTGTCTGACGGGTTATACCTGCCACCAGTGATTGGATGAAGCTTACTTGCCGGAAAGGAAGCAATCATGAAAGATGCTGAATTAAATACCCTGCAACAGTTACTGAATGATCGCGGCTGGCGTTTGCGTTTCAACGAAGAACTGGAGCGCGAATTCCAGCAGGATCATGCGCGCCGTCCGGGAGATTTGGCAGCACGTTACGGCGGCGAGGAGTTCGCGTTGGTACTCACCAACTCCTCTGCAGAACAGGCAAGAATTATTGCCGAGCAAATGCGCAAAAAAATAATGGAAACGACAATAAAGTACGAAAAATCCGTTTCAACTAATATCACCGTGAGCTTAGGAGTGGCGAGCATGGTGCCGGGTATTGGGCAGGCGAACCCGGATGCATTGATTTTGGAGGCGGATCAGGCAATGTACCGCGTTAAAAGATCGGGTCGAAATCGTGTTATGGTTAGCGGACAACCTGACGATGATCAGGCAGTGATTTAAATTTTTATGGTTAAAAACTATAAATTAATTCAGAAAAGGAGAAATTTATGAATGAGAAAATATGGCAGGATGCCGCACAAGCTTCAATAAGCGCAGGAGCTATCCCGATACCTGTTTCCGCTACATTGATTGAATTGTTGCAGATCATAATGGATGAAAAGGAGGCCGCATTCATTCCGGTATTCACAAAGCCGATGAATATAAAGGATATCAAGGAAAAATCCAATTTGAGTGATGAAGAATTGGACAAAATGCTGGATGGACTAATGCGGAAAGGTATTATTACCGGCATCCCCAGTAAAAGCACGGGCATAGTTGTCTACAGGTTGTTGCCTCCGATACCGGGACTCTTCGAATTTACCCTGATGAGGGGCGAAAAAACCGAAAAAGAAAAAAAACTGGCAAAATTATTTGACCAGATTTTCAAAGAACTCTCGGATCTGGTCCAGAGCAGTTATGATCCGGTTATCGATTTTCTCAAAACAGTGCCACCATTTACAAGAGTAGTTCCCGTTGAGCAGGAGGTAAAAGGAGCGCATGACGACGTTATGCCGTATGACGATGTGAAGAAGATCATCGAAAGATTTGATACAATAGCAGTCTCCACCTGCTACTGCCGTCACGAAAAAGATCTTCTGGGCAAGCCTTGTCATGTCACAAATGAAAGAGAAAACTGTTTCATTTTCGGTCAGACCGCCGAGTTTGTAATAAAATACAATTTCGGTAAAAAAATATCAAAAGATGAAGCATTGAAAATAATGGAAAAGGCCAGGGAAGACGGATTAGTGCATAAGGCATTTCATGTAAAACAGGACATAAACAATGAAGAATTCGCCATCTGCAATTGCTGCAAATGCTGTTGCGGCACCTTCCAGATTTATTACATTGGAGGAGCTCCAATGCAATCCTATGCATCATGCATGGCCAAAGTTGAAGCCTCTGAATGCACAGGATGCGCGGCTTGTGAAGATATGTGCCCGATGGAGGCGATCAGCCTTGTTGACGAAATCGCTGTTATAGATGAAAAGAAATGCATCGGTTGCGGAGTTTGTTCATATCATTGCCCAGTGTCCGCAATAAAACTGGAAAGAACCGGCATCAGGGATGTTTTTGTTCCTCCCGCAAGGAGATAATCCGGACCCATTCGGAAATCGATAACCTGACCAGAAAGCTTCTGACACCGCTGCAACTGGAGACTCTCCGGCAAAATAAATCAGTTGATGTTTCCCTTTCCGTCAGCAATGCCCGTCTCCGGGTTAACGTTTTCACCACGATGCGTGGAATAAGTATAGCCATTCGGCTTCTTCCCGGTCATATACCGACCATTGTAGAAACATCAAAAGACGAAGGTATGTTCACGTCCGAACGTTATTTGACGTACTATTTGAAGAACCGTTCCACATTCTCTCCATACGGCAATGTCTTTCGTCCACTGGAAGAATTGTCGCAGAATAATTTTTATCAGTCGCCGTTGACGGAAACACAGCATGTAAAACATGCAGCAAAACAATCAATGAAGACGGCATCACAGCCAATCATTGCTGTGTCCGAATACAGCGAAGAAACTGAGGAAAGTATACTGAATATCAACGATAATATATCGCTGCATAGACTTGTCGAAAAGCTGAATAAGAATAGTAAGTAAATCTTCAATCGCTTTTCTACGGGATATTATGCCGATCCATATGATACCATTTCTAAATCAAAGATGATATTGAGGCGGCTAGGCGGAGGCAACGAGGCGTATTACACATACGTTGAGGAAGCCGACGACAACGCCAACAAAAATAGCGCTTTGATTTAGAATTGGTATTATTTTTGTAGTTTAACCACTTTGTAGCCCTGTTTGCGCAGTAAGTTAATCAGTCCATCCGGGCCGACAAGATGCGCCGCCCCTACGATTACCATCGTGTTTCCCGAATCATTGAGAAAGTTTTTGATATTTCCAATCCATTTATTGTTTCTGTCGACCACTATGGTTTTATATAATTTTGGATAGAGCGTCAGGCCACTAATGTAAAGTTCTTCCATCTTGGGTTCATTTCCCTTTCTCCAGGCAGCCAGATATTCTCCCAGCGCTGTTTCAATTTGTTTGAATTCGTCGATAGATTCAAGAACTTGATCGCTTCCCACAATTGTTTCCATGGAAAGAAGAAGGCGAAGTTGCTGATCGACCGTTTCCAGACCTCCTGTCGCTTTTCCATCCTGCAGAGCTTTTTCTTTGAAATAATAATCAACCCCCTTTTGCGGGTCGGCACCGATTCTGTTCATTTCCTGAACCGTAAGCGTCATCACAAACAAAGCCGGTTTAAATAGCCGGTATAGCTCCAGTGGATAATTTCGTTCTTTACAAAATTTTTCTACCTTGGCGTAAGCCTCTGATGAAAGATGATCTTTGAGAGTTGTGCCGTCAGAATAAATTGCCCCGCCAAGAAATTCGGCCATATTTCCCATGTTTCCCGTCTCATCGGGCGGGATTTCAAAGATGATTTTACGGGAGTTTTTATAAGCTGCAAAAAATTCGGCAGGAAGAGGATAATCGGATGCTCTCAGCATGTGGAATGATCCGGCAAGGTAAACCTTTGCCTTGGAAGAGCTTACTACCCACACGGAGCTTTCCGCCCAAACATTAAATGCCGTCAATAAAACAAATAATGCCAGAATCGTTCGCAATAAACGTAGTTTCATTGAATTCTCCTTTTCTCAAACTAATTAAACAGTAAATTCCTGAATATTTATCAGGTTCCCGTCCTTATTTACCTGCCGCTTTTCTTTTTATATAAAAAAATACTTATATAGTCAATTTTTCTGTTATATGAACTATTTAAATATATTGTGTGTTTTAGAATTTTTGTTTTTTGTTGACTTTGCTTTGCCTTTCTTGTATGTAAACGGTGACCTTTTAAGGGAGATTTTTCATGGTCCCGGTCACCACAAAACCGTTTTTAAATAGTCTTTTTTTCATTATATTTCAGCAGGGATTCCCTGCATTTTTTTTCATTAAAATAATCTGTTGGCAATTTGATGCCTGCGGCAGCAGGAAGCAAGGACATGCTGCTTTCAGCTTTTGGGTATCGTTTGATTCACCAATTCCAATGTGCTTTACCTGGCATGCGCCGGGTTCTATTTTCGGCATTGGATTTTCTTAAATACAAGGAGGATATTTATAATGGCAAAGGTTCAAATATTGGAAAACAGGCCGCCGGTGCTCGGTATCAACAGTCTGGGAAGAATCGGGAAATTGTCTCTATGGCACCATATCGGCAGAAAATATTTTAAAGAAATTGTTGTAAATCTGGGGCGGGAAGCAGGAACAGGGTTGGATGTCATCGCTCAGGTAATTGAAAAAGATGCGACTTATGGATTGCTCCACAGATTCCTCTATGGCATAAAATCAGAGCGCCTTATTCAAATTGTTGACGAAAAGAAAGGCAAGATGCTGATTGACGGAGTGCCTGTTACGATTCTGCGCGAAGCAAGAAATCCCGCCGATGTTCCCTGGAGACAATACGGAATTGATGTCGTTCTGGACTGCACAGGTAAATTCAAAGATCCGACAATTTCTTCAGATAATAAAAGCGGTTCAATCCGTGGACATTTACACGGCGGGGCAAAAGTTGTAATCAATTCTTCACCTTTTAAGATAAAAAACAAAGCGTTGTCCGTACCGGATGATGCCGTTACCCTTATTTATGGAATCAACCATACCGCTTTCGATCCCAAAAAACACCAGGTCATTTCCGCAGCCTCCTGCACGACAACAGGACTTGCCCACATGATCAAACCTCTTCTGGAAAACGAGGCAACAAACATCATCCTTACAGCTTCTATGTCGACTATTCATGCCGTTACCAATTCTCAGAGCGTACTGGACAAAGTTCCGAAGGCTGGCGAAACTGATCTGAGAAAGAACCGAAGTACTTTGAACAATATAATTCTGACTTCCACAAATGCCGCAAAGGCTCTGGGAGATGTCATTCCGGAAGTACAGAACATCGGTTTTATGGCGGATTCCATCAGGGTGCCTACCAATACCATGTCCTTAATCGTTCTGAATGTTACTTTCCAAACGAGGATGAATAAACGCGGTGCGGAGAATGTCATCAATACAAAAATGATTAACGACATTTACCTCAAAGCAGCCGAAAGTAATCCCGAACGCAAAATAAAATTTACGATGGAACAAAATGTATCCACCGATCTTATCGGCGTGGACGCGACGGTAATCATTGAAGGACAGTTTAACCACACACGCACTGCCTTCATTAATTTGGATATTGCCAATATTCCAAATTTTCCCGCCGGTCTGATGAAGGCCTTTCCCGAGAAGTTAATGAAAGTGCCTGTTGTTCATGCCAAGATATTCGGCTGGTATGACAATGAATACGGAAGCTATACAAACAGGATGGGAGACCTGACTGTTTATATTCATAAAAACATTTTATAAGATAATTTGTTGTTTGCCGGTATATGTATTTTTTGTGATTCACTGTCTAAGGCCGTAACTGTTTTCAGAACGTAATGTCCCGTAACTCTTCAGCCTCGCTTTCATGTTTTCCCGAATATACTGTGCCACTCCAACCATCTATGCTGATAAAGTCTCCTGCTTTAATTGCAAGGTCTCCTATTGTTGCGTATTCATCGACCTCATAAACTTTTAGTTTACTGAAACCGACAACACCGACCTTATTCAGTTGCGGGATTGTTACCGCGGCATGCGAAGTGCTGCCACCTTTGGCGGTCAGCAGTCCTTCAACTTGCAATAGGACTCCGACGTCATCCGGGACAGTATCGGGACGCACCAGAATGAGAGGCGTCTCCGGTTCAACGCTACGGAAACGTTTAATGTCTGATTCCGAATATACCGCCCGGCCGCAAAGGGCGCCGCCGTTCACTCCTATGCCTGTTCCCAGCATGGATGACTGCAATGCACTGGTGTCCTTAAAACGCCTCCATCTTTTTATCTTTATTTGATTCATGTCCCGCGTTTGCAGGATATATAATTTATCGCGGGTTGGCCCTTCAAAGGTAAACTCAATTTCCTGATGGTTGAAACCTTTCTCATAAATCAGAATCTCGGCAATTCTTACCAGTTCAGCGTAAATCTCAGGGAATTTTGCTTCCAGAGATATTTCCGAATGTCTGCGTTCCGCCATGCGCTGTTTTTCCGAAATAGAATATGTCTCCGCCAGACCGGAAACAATATCGTCTCCCTGAACGCCAAATATAAAATCTCCATAGAGTGTTACATCGGATGATGAACTTTTTGGTTCGCGGGTAAAAATAACACCTGAACCGGAATGATCATTGAGATTTCCAAAGACCATTGCCTGAACAATCACGGCTGTTCCCCATTTGTCGGAGAGATGCATCTGACGGCGATAGATTTCCGCCTGTTCCGAATACCACGAATCAAAAACCTGGAGAATGGCATGCCGTAACTGTTCCAGAGGTTTATCTTTGAGCACAATGCCATTGTCTATTATTCCTTCCTTATAGGAGAGGGCAATCTGTTTCATTTGGACGGGGGAAAACTGTATCTTTCTTTCCACTCCATGTTTCTGTTTGAATTCGTTTATTATTGCATCAAAGAAATTACGATTCATCCCCTGGAACATACCCCATGTCTGTAAAAACCGGCGATATGAATCCCATGCGGCCCATTGGAAGTTTTCCTTTGTGCTGAGATTTTCTGCTATGGATTCGTTAATACCCAGATTTAAGAAAGATTTCATCATGCCGGGGAGGGAGACCGCAGCGCCGCTTCGTACTGATAACAGCAATGGATTGCGGCAATCACCGAATTTGCGGCCGGTTATCTTCTC
Organism: Smithella sp. SCADC; assembly: GCA_000747625.2. GTDB lineage: Bacteria > Desulfobacterota > Syntrophia > Syntrophales > Smithellaceae > Smithella. The sequence continues at coordinate 19,737 of JQDQ01000158.1, read as the reverse complement.
TAGCGTGGCTATCTCTTTGTTTACCCGGACAGCCAGGTCATTAAAGATATATTTATAGCCATAGACCGCATCATATCCTCTAAATACTTCTGTGGTGATAATAAACCCCGGAGGAACATTAAAACCAAAAGAGACCAGTTCCTTGAGAAAATATCCCTTATTCCCGATAAGTATTTGATTATCCAATTTTTTATTCTTTCTGTAAAAGGATGAAACAGTCGACTCCGGATTATAGGACATGAGGACTTTGAGAATTTGTTTATTATCCTTAAACTTTTCTGACTCAGCGTTTAGAGTTTTGATGACTACATTGATAAAGTTGTCCAATACCTGAAGGCCGAAGGCCGAAGATATCATTCCTCTGATAAAATTTTCCGAGTGCTGATAGATGGACTTTTCATATTTTTTCTGTCCGGATTTTGTTTCGGCTTCGGAAATTTGATGATAAATCTGACCGACAATAACAGGCAGATTCGGGCTGTGGGCATCAATATAATAATTACGAATAATATCCTGAATATCTTTGGAAATAAAACGAAAGATGTCTATGTATTGGTCTATGGAAAACTGCTTGATCGGCAAGGCGTTCGTCACGTATTTAATTTTAGCCCCCAGGCCTTCTGTGGAAATACCTTCGAGTTCCAAGGCGCTGATATAGAGCCACAGACATGTATGAATCTTGGCGATGGTGTGTTTGGTAATGAATTTGAGATTCAATGATTGAATCAACTCCTCAAAAAGCATAGTGGCAAGGGCTTCCAGTCTCAGAGATAAACCAACAGCCTCAAATTTCTTCTCGTTGTAGGTTCCGTACATTGAGGGAATGCCCGCCGCTATATGCCTCTTGTAGTATATGTTTTCATAAAACTGCGTCTTCTTGGGAGAAAGAATCTTTGTTTTCAATATGGACAAAAATTTCAAGATAATTGTCAGGCTCCGGTAATAATTTTTGCTGTCCAGGGCTCGCTTCAGAGATAAAATATCAGCTTTGTTAAAAGCGTTGTCTGATCCCAAATCTTTCAACAAATCGATATACTGGGGATAGTATTTTTTATAGATTAATTGATAAATACGGATCATTATTTTAATCCGTTCCTGATCTCTTTCATTAATATCCTGTACATGATTGAGTTCTTTGCACACTTTTGCTGTATCCCATTCCAGAAAATCACGGATATCTTTTATTTTGGAAAAGAAAGCCTTAAACACTTTGTGCATTCCGTCGAAATATTCTCCGGAATTAACAACTTGTTCATACACTTCATCAGGCAGATGTATGCGGATAAATTCTTTGTCGCCGGAACGCCAATAATTTAATATGTCCTCAACAAATTTTACGATCTGACTATTGCTTTCCACATGGGATTGCTTCCGGAAAAAATATACCAGCTTGTCGTTGCGCAAAGAAAGCTCATCAACCTTGGTGGAAATATCCCTTAGTTCGCCTTCGGCGCCTATTTCACTGAAATAGACCGGAAAAATTCTAAGAAGTTGCTTGGTCAGATTATACGCCGGTGCGACATCGGTATTGAGCAGCGCGGAGATGTTCTTCTGAATGATATCCGTGTCACGGATAAAAATTCCTCCCATTTTCAAATTGATTATTAACGCTGAAATCAATCTTTTTGTCCATCTGGGTTTCATCCCGATAATTTCCAGCCAGGACCGGATATTGATGATATGAGCCGGATTGACCTTCACCTGCCATTCCGTGGTTGAACCTGTAATTTCCGGATATTGAAAACCGTAAGATATCAGTTCATCAATAAGTGTATCTACAAGAGAATGGCTGTTTTGAGCAAAAACTTCCTTTGCCGTTGTCGTGATGCAATCAAAGTTTGCAATACTGAATTCGCGTTGAGATTTGCTCTTTTGGAGGAAACCGAATATTTTGCGTACAAATTCGTTGAGATTTTCCTTCTTTTCTTCCTGAAAAACTTTGTTCAGAGAATGGTTGATTTCCCGCAAAGCGCTCGCGTGAATGTCGGCAAGACTGGGAACATCCATTGTTTTAAACAGAAAACTCAATTTGGCCAGGTGTTGACGACCCTGATGCGCTGGTGATTTTTCCAACTGGTCAGCAACGATTAAATAACCGTTTATTATTTGAAAATAATCAGGCATATCAAGATACTTTTTCAGGCGATTTTCGCTTTTTTTCTGTGTGCCCGGGTTAAGATTTTCCAAATCTTCAAGCAGAGCATGGAGACACTGGTGACTTAATGGCCCAATGAACTGTCCATAGGCATTGTTTGATTCGGCTGTTTCGCTCTCCTCTTGATCAAACCACCCGGAGGGATCCGGCTGGGTAAGCCAGAATTGATATGTTATTTTAAACATCCGGTAGACTAATTGATCGAACATGGGCGTGCGAAGATCTATATTGTTCTCTGTAATGCTCTTGATGATTCTCTTGAGGTAAGCCGAACATTTCTTGAAGAGAAGCTCATTCCCCTCCGCAACATTAATAAGAGATGTTGTAATATCCGGAAACATGGATAAGTTTCGCGAAAGATATTCACCACTCTGAATAAGTATCGTGTCAATATAATCGAACAGATAGTGTATAGCGCTGTCTTTTATATCATTACTTGATGCCAACCTGATAACATCAAAGTAAATATGCAGCATCATGGAAAGAGCGGACAATCCGTCACGATGATTGTTGTAAATATAAAAATCTCCGATGGAAATTGCTTTCAGTTCTTTGAGGACATATTCCCAGTTAATGAAAGGATGGTTTAATTCCGTCAGCAGCTCACGAGTCTTCTTCTGCAGACCGTAGTGGTCTTCCACAACCTTGAGCAGGGGTGCATACCGCTCCGGTATTTCTATGGTTACTGCGGTTCTTTCCAAATTAACTTTCAGAGCGGATGAATCCCACTCATTACTTTTTTTATTTGGATTATTTTTTGTTGTCATAAGGAAGATTCCTGCACAAAAAAGATTATGTCAATTCTTAATCAGAATTCACATAATTTTTCAAGTTCAGAACATAAGTACCGGAGGTAAACCGGTTTTTCTGCCTGGCTTTTGTGCCAATAGTTATTAGAGATGGGCCATTTGGGTAAAATACAGGGCTAATAGCGTCCCGCCTTCTAACGAGACTCTATTAAATTGAAGATTTAATTTTTAAACAATTAACAACGCCACTCGAAATTAACCGGCTTCTGTTGGAGGGGCTCCGCTTATTTCTTTTTTGCCGCTTTTTTTACGCGCTTTTTTCACCGCCGCCTTTTTTTTCGGCTCCGCTGCAGCCTGTAGCAGCTTCAGTTTTGATACGCCGGTATGGACCATCGGCTCTTCACAACAAATAATGTCTATCGTAGCACAACCACATTCTTCGTCTACAATTACAGTAAGTCCACATACTTCACAACTCAGAACATCTCCAGACCTTACTTTTGCCATTGATTTTTCCTCCTCGTTGTGAAGGGTCAAAGTATTTACCCTCCAATTATTTGTTTCATTCTAATTAAAAAAAATGTTTTTTCAAGTATAAATTGCTGATTTTTTTGAAAGACACAGACGGCTTGACTTTCATCAACGATTTGATATTATCTTCGGCCATGCCGTTAAAAAAGGACCAAAAATATCGCAGCTGGGTCGAAGTTGATCTGGATAATTTTATTGGTAATCTGAAAGAAATAAAAAGATTAACCGGTCCGCAAGTTGATTTTATGCAGGTCGTTAAGGCCGACGCTTATGGACACGGCGCCATAGAAATTTCCAACACAGCATTAAAAAACGGCGCGGGGATGCTTGGCGTGGCCAATGCCGATGAAGGCGTTCAACTCAGAATAAGCGGAGTCGAAGCGCCCATTGTTATTTTAGGACCCTCCACCGCTGCGGAAATCGAGCAAATAATCAAGTACAACCTTACGCCGTCTGTTTCAGACCTGTATTTTACGAAAAAACTCAGCGGAGCGCTTGCCAAAGCCGGTCATAAACTTCCCGTGCATATCGAAGTGGATACCGGTATGGGGCGCGGCGGAACCATGCACACCGAAGCCCTGAAGCTCATCCTTGAAATATCCAAATTGCCCAACATTACAATGGAAGGAATTTTCAGCCATCTTGCTTCCAGTGAAAAAATAATTCCTTACAATGATAAGCAGTGGCGTTTCTTTTCTAATTTGCTCACAGAACTTAAAAACTCCGGAATAGTATTTCCCATCCGGCATATAGATAATAGCGGCGCAATTTTAAACTATCCCGATTTTAAATTGAATATGGTTCGCCCGGGAATCATGACTTACGGCATTTACCCTTCACCGGATAATGAATCCGGAGCCAATCTCGCGCAAGTTATGTCGTTTAAAACCAGCATTGTTTTACTTAAAAGTTTCCCCGCAGGTTACGGTATCGGCTACGGCAGTACATATATCACCAAAAAACAAACACGCATTGCGACTATCCCTGTTGGCTACGGAGACGGGTACGGATTTATTCTCTCCAATCAGGGGGAGGCTTTAATCCGCGGCAAGCGAGCACCCATCGTCGGAAGAATTTCGATGGATATGTGCACAATTGACGTCACCCATCTTCCCGATTGCGCTGTCGGTGATGAAGTTGTTCTTCTGGGCAGGCAGGGGAAAGAATGTATCAGCGCCAATGAAATCGCCGCCAAGGCCAGAACAATCAGTTATGAAGTTCTTTGCGCTCTGGGGAAAAGAGCGCCGCGTGTTTTTCTGCAAAAGGGAAAGAAGGAAGCTTTCGAGCCTAGACTGCGGCGGATATTTATCCCGGATGAAGAAAAATCCATCTCCCGTATCGATAATATTATACGTCATTGCCTGCAAACACGTGCGCGCGATGAAGAACTGGGTAACGCCATCTATTACGAAATGTTTGAGACTCTTTTCGGCAAAGAAGATCGTCAACTTGAATTACGCTCCGGCTTTCGCTATGACATTAGCATAGCAAAACTACCAAAAGCAAAAAACGCCGCATCTTCCAGAGATTATCTTCGCGTCAGCACACACGTAGAGTATAAAAAAACATTTCGCGATAATATATTTATGATCGGCTGTGCTTCCAACAATGCTCAGTTAGCCGCATTATTTGAAGATCCGCGCTGCGAATATCGCTGGCTTTTAAACAACGGAAAAGATTTGGTCATGGACCGGGATTTTACCGTCGAAAGAGTCCGCATCGATAACAAAAACGTTCCCATTATCGAAACAAAAAATACAAAGCGCGGCTACGAAATCTGGTGCGGCGCAGAATCGCTGAAGAAGAAAATAAACACCGAAGTGAAAGTGGAAATAGAAATTTCCACCAAGAAGGCCAGGGAGAACAAAATTTTCCCCATATATTTGGTTTATCCGGTAAGAGGATTGGAAATTAATTTCCATTATGAAAAGGCGGGTATAAAAAACGTCCGGGAAGAAAGTTTTTTTGCCGGAAGACATCCACAGCCCTCCGTATCAATAAAGAAAGGGAAATCCATCGGCATTAAGATATCCGGCAAAGATTGGATTTTCCCCACCAGCGGCGTTATTTTCACCTGGGATATTTAAAAAAATGCTGAAATTATTTCTTCCCGGAAATATTATTAATTATGCCTAAAAATCCATCCGCCTTTAAGGACGCGCCGCCGACAAGTGCGCCGTCGATATCTGCCATCGCAATTAAGTCGCCGATATTATCTTTGGTCACGCTTCCGCCATAAAGTATCCGAACGTCGTCAGCCGTACTGCCGCCATACAAATTTTTTAAGATACCGCGAATGAAGGCGTGCACTTCCTGCGCCTGCGCGGGTGTGGCTACTTTGCCCGTCCCTATTGCCCAGACCGGTTCATAAGCAATAACAACATCTTCAATTTTTTCCACTCCGTTTAATCCTTCTTTAATCTGTCTGCCGACAACGTCTTGCGTTACGCCTTTCTCTCTTTCTTCGTCAGTTTCTCCCACGCACATGATCGGCTTTAATCCGGCAAACAATGCCTTTTTGACTTTCAAATTTACATCATTGTTTTGTTCGTGAAAATATTTCCTGCGCTCCGAATGACCAATGATCACATAGGTGCATCCTACATCCTTGAGCATACCCGGCGATATCTCACCTGTGAAGGCTCCCTTGTCTTCGTAATACATATCTTGCGCGGCCAGCAATACTTTCGATCCCTTAATGGCTTCACCAACACTGAACAAAGCGGTAAACGTTGGCGCAACAATAACTTCTCCATTTTTAATGGCAGTCGAACCTTCTTTAATAGCCTTGGCCAGGGCAATCGACTCGGCAACCGTGTTATGCATTTTCCAGTTACCGGCAACAATCCATTCTCTCATTTTTTCCTCCTTATTTTTCCAGCGCGGCAATTCCCGGCAGAATTTTCCCTTCCAGCCACTCGAGAAATGCTCCGCCGCCAGTTGAGATATAAGACATCTTAGCGCTCAAGCCCGCTTTTTTTATCGCCGTATCTGTATCACCGCCGCCGATGATGGAAAGTGCTCCGGAATCGGCTACGGATTGGGCCAGCGCGAAGGTCCCTTTGCTGAAAGGCGCGAGTTCGAACATCCCCATGGGACCGTTCCAGATTATTGTTTTTACACCTTTCAACGCATCACTAAACAAAGAAATTGTGGCCGGACCGATATCCAGACCTATCCAATCCTTGGGAATTTCTTTAACACCGCAGACGTTTGCTTCAGTTTCCGCTGTGGCACTTTGAGCAATCACTGCATCCACCGGTAGTAAAAACTGCACGTTTTTTTGTTTTGCCTTATCTACAATCTTGCATGCCGTATCCAGCATTTCTTCTTCACAAAGAGATTTGCCTGTTTCGTATCCGGTCGCCCGTAAAAAAGTAAAGGCCATGCCACCGCCGATAAGAATTTTATCCACTTTTTCGATAAGATTTCCTAAAAGGCCGATTTTGTCGGAAACTTTGGCTCCGCCAATAATCGCAACCAAAGGATGTGCCGGATTAACCATAGCTTTTTTGAAATATTCAACTTCATTTTTCAGCAGAAAACCGGCAGCACATGTTTTCACAAATTCCGTGATCGCCGAATTTGATGCCGCCGCTCGGTGCGATACGGCAAAAGCATCATCAATATAAATATCGCAAAGCGCGGCCAACTGTTTGGCAAACCCCGCATCGTTTTTATCTTCGCCCGGATGAAACCGGAGATTTTCCAGAAGGACGATATCTCCTTCTTTCATTTTGCCTACGGCCTGTTCGACCGTTTCTCCCACACAATCATCTAAAAACGTGACTTCTTTTTGTAGTAGTCCCGACAAAACCTTCACCACCGGCTTGAGAGACATTTCTTCAACTCTTTTACCTTTCGGTCTGCCCAGATGAGAAGCGATGATTAATTTAGCTCCTTTTTCCAGCGCGTAATTTATCGTAGGTATGCTTGCCCGTACGCGCTTGTCGCTGGTAACCTTTCCTTCTTTATCCATCGGGACGTTGAAGTCCACCCTGATGAATACCCGCTTATCCTTCATGTCGATCTGATCAATATATTTCATGTATTACCCTTGATTATTTTTTCTTTTACTTCATGATAAAAGAAAGTAGCTCCAGCATTCTGTTGGAAAAACCCCACTCGTTGTCATACCAGGAAAGCACTTTTACCATATTGCCGCCGATGACAGTTGTATTCGGAATATCCACTATAGAGGAATGCTTGTTGCCATTGAAATCGCGGGAAACCAATTCTTCTTCCGAACACATGAGGATTCCTTTCATGGCCCCTTTCGCATATTCTCTGAATTTGGCGTTAATTTCATCTTTTTTCGTACTCTTCGAGAGTGTTGCCACAAAATCAACGATAGAAACGTTCGGTGTCGGCACCCGGATAGCCAACCCATCCAGCTTTCCTTTCATTTCCGGTATAACTTCCGAGATCGCTTTGGCGGCTCCGGTTGTGGTGGGTATCATAGAAAGTGCGGCAGCACGGGCTCTTCTTAAATCCTTGTGTGGTTCATCCTGCACAACCTGATCATTAGTGTAGGCATGAATGGTCGTCATCAAACCGTATTCAACCCCGAATTCCTGATGTAATATCTTAACGATCGGCGCCAGACAATTTGTGGTGCATGATCCCATGGAAATGACATTATGTTTGGACTTGTCGTACACTTCCTGATTGACGCCAAGGACAAAAGTTACATCCGGATTTTTAGCCGGAGCGGAAATAACAACTTTTTTAGCTCCGGCCTTGATGTGTTTTTCCGCGCCGGCCTTGTCTGTATATTTCCCGGTACTTTCCAAAACAACGTCAATTCCCAAGTCTTTCCAGGGTAACGATTCCGGTTCTCTGACAGAAAAGGTCTTGATCTCTTTGCCATCAACAATTATTGCGTTGTTGCCGGCCTTAACTTCGGCATCCAATATTCCGTGATTTGAATCGTATTTCAATAGATGAGCCAGAGTTCTGGCATCTGCGAGATCATTTACCGCTACAAATTCCACATCTTTGCTTTTATATCCGGCTCTGAACACAAGCCGGCCAATCCTTCCAAACCCGTTAATCGCAACTTTGATGGACATATTAACCTCCTTGATATTTTGAAAATTATTAATCAAAAGATGTTTTCTTTGTCAATTGATTTTGTCTCTTTAGTCATGAGAATAGTGTTTGCTACGTTATGAATAAATCATTGGTTGAAAAGTTTGGATCCGTTGTCAGATTAATGCCCAACCTTCGCAGCCCTGTTTCATCACCGGGCGTAGGGATATGAGTCATATGAGCTTCACAATCACGGAGTTCCCTGAGTTTTTCAATTGCCAGTTGAGCGGCCGGATTATTTGTCGCACTGATGCTCACAGCAATAAGCGCTTCTTCCAGGTCGAGACTTAACGATTTTTCATCAAGTATTTCCGTTTTCAGATTCTTTACCGAATCGGTTATATGCGGCGGCAGGAGTTTTATCTTGTCGGGAATTTCCGCCAGATGTTTTATAGCATGAAGAACCATACTGGTTGCGGCATGCATCAGAGATGAATTGCTTCCCGTTATTATTGTTCCGTCTTTTAATTCCAGGGCGGCGCCGCAGAATATTCCTTCGTTACCTCTTTCATAATCTCTCGCTTCCAAGGGAGCCGCTCCGGCGGCATCACGCGCCGGTGTTACAACTGAGCGTTCTTCCGGTACAAGATTAAAGTCTTTGAGGAAAAGCTCAACACGCTGAACGGTTTCTTTGTCGGTAAATCCCATTGCATATTCACAACGATAGCGAAAGTAACGACGGATAATTTCCATTTTGGCCGCTTTTTTTGTGACTTCATCATCTATAATAGCGAAACCGGCGCGATTAACACCCATGTCCGTGGGCGATTTGTAAAATGATGGCTCTCCCGTAATCTTTTCCAGAATTCTCCTCAGAACAGGAAAAACTTCCACATCACGATTATAATTAACAGACTTTTCTCCATAGACATCAAGATGAAACGGATCAATAAGATTGAAATCCCTAATGTCAGCCGTGGCTGCTTCGTAAGCCACATTTACCGGATGTTTGAGAGGAATGTTCCAGATGGGAAAAGTTTCAAATTTGGCGTAACCGGATTTTATGCCACGTTTATAGTCATGATAAAGCTGGGAAAGACAGGTTGCCATTTTGCCGCTTCCCGGTCCGGGTCCGGTCACGATAACAAGAGGTTTTTTTGTATCGATGAAATCGTTGGCGCCATAACCTTCATCACTGACTATCATTTCCACGTCCGTTGGGTAGCCTTTGGTGAATCTGTGCGTATAAACGGGAATGTTTCGTCTTTCCAGCTTGTTTTTAAAGATTATAGCAGATGGTTGCTCATCAAAACGGGTGATGACGACGCCCAGCACATTTATCCCCCATGTCCTAAGATTATCTATAAGTTTTAATGCATCCGCGTCGTACGTAATCCCGAAATCGGCGCGGATTTTTTTTCTTTCAATATCGTCGGCATAAATGCAGAGAATTATATCCGCTTTGTCTTTCAATTCTCTGAGCAGTCGCATCTTTACATTAGGATCGTAACCGGGGAGGACACGGGCGGCGTGGTAATCATATAAAAGTTTACCGCCGAATTCGAGGTAGAGTTTGTTGTTAAAACGATCAACTCTCTTGAGGATTTCTGTTGTTTGTTCCTTGATGTATTTTTCGTTGTCAAAGCCCGGCTTCCCGATCATTTCACCTCTCTCCAATTGATTTTTTATAAGATATTCCTTTCATAAGGCATGTTTTCAATATCTGGTATCAAGCACAAACAGTTTTTACTGTCGCTGAACGTCTGTTTTTTACACGCCTTGCTGCTTTTATACTCAGCGTCATAATATATTGCCGTTTTATGCTTTCAAATAACACACAAACGTCTCAGGTCGTCATTTTTTGTTGACCATTGATCAAATTGAAACTCCACCGACTTGACAACATCACTCAACTCAGGAAAGTACCGATTGTGAACACTCAAGCGGCGTGTCAATTTCCATACACGTTCAATCGGATTCAGATCGGGACTATATGCCGGCAAAAAAAGCAACGCAAAGCTCTTTGAACAAAGCTCGCGCCACTGTTTATGAACCCGTGCATGATGATATGTTGCGTTATCCGGAATCACATAAACCTTTCTTTTGGCTTGGCAACTGGCTTTTCGAAGCTGTTTAAGAAAATCCCCAAAGGATTCACCATTAAACCGCTTCTCCTGTCTTTGGTATACAAATTTACCATCGCGAATCCAAACCCGGTTTAAACAATCCTGATCCCCGTTTCTAAAATTTCCTTGACGAAGTAATCGCTGTCGTTGAAGTCTTCCGGGCGATAAGGCATCGGCGATATATCACTATTTACTTGTAATGTAATTTTACGGATTTTGTTTCTGTCTTCAAATCTGTTCCCTGCAAAATCGTTCGAAACAATCGCCAGATCAATATCGCTCCACTCGTCGTGCTTTCCACTGGCGTAGGAACCGAATAGAAATGCCTGCTGGACATGAATGCCGATACGTTCCAGTTGTTCAAGATAGGATTTGACGGTTTTTTCTATTTTTCGATCTGCTTTCTGAGCCACGAGCGCATCTCCTTTATCCGTCTTAAATAATCCATTGCGAATTGTTTGTCGCATTTGCGGGCAAATTGATTCTTCTCGTCGGGGTATCTGCCTTCCATGCTGAAATCCGAAACCTCGCTTAGAAAAACCAATTGTTCATCACTAAGATTCAGACTTGTTGATTTGGCAAGTTTTACCAGATCGTGAATTCTGGGCGCAATTTTTTGATGTTCTCTGACATAAATCGCCTTAAAAAGTTTTTCCAAAACAAGATGCCCGATAAATAAGCACCAGGTGTAATGCCCATTTCCCAGCATGCTTTCTGCTACCGGCAGATCATTATCTGATTGTGTAAGCCAGTATTCCACGTGCGCTTCCATGACATCCCTTAACAATAATTATTGTGTCTTTTTAATAACATGGCATGGTTATTTGTCAAGGCAAATGTTAAACAGATACAAGGCGGATCGGAGTTTAATTTTTAGAGGAAAGTTCATTGTTCTATGTTCTACGCAAAGAGGGTTTCAAAGTTGCGGGAATTTAGAATGATAATATTCTTGAATTTCTTTAGGGTCTATTATGGCTTTATTGCTCAGACGTTTTTTCAGGCGACGAAATCTGTTCTCCCATAGAAATTCTGCAAGAGACTCTTTGACGATATCGCTTTTATTTCTTCCTGTTTCTTTGGAAAGGAAATCAAGGTCTGTAGCCAGTTTCTTGGGTAAACTGACGGATAAAACGCTTCTCATTTTGCACCTCCGAAACTACAATACACTACAACCATGAAATATGCAAGTTGAATAATGAAAGCGGGAATGACAGCGGAAAGCTTTACCCGGTGATCATCAGGAAACTGGCTGCGGGAATGATAGCACCGTTACCGGGGAAAGCTTCCGCTTTCTGACAATGGCGTACGACCTGAAAAAAGGGTAATGATAGCTGTTTGCCGAAATAAAGCCCTGCCTTGCTTATGCCGCTGTCGGATTCCTTGGCTTCAAATAAAGCAACAGGCTTGCCGTTTTTCACCAGTACAAAATCGACTTCCTGTTTTTCTTTATTGCGGATGTGCATGATTTCAAAAGAGCCCATTCCGGTTTCGGAAAGCCTCGCTGCCATTTTGATCAGGCTGACCGCCATCAGGTTTTCAAAGCGTCCGCCTGCATCGGGCACATTTGACCAGTCGTAAAAGTAAAGTTTGTTTTCCTTCTTGATCGACCGGGTGATGTTTTTGTGCCAGGGGCGCAGTGTAAAAATCAGGTAGATTGATTTGAGGATATCCAGCCAGCGGGTGATGGTCGCGTGATGGGAACCTGTGTCTTCAACAATGGAATTGACGCTCAATAAAGAACCGACTTTTGACGGCAATAGTTCTATGAGCTGACCGATTCCTTTGATGTCCGCGATTCGGGATAAGTCGCGAATATCTTCCCTGGTGAGCAGGGATTTGTATTCGGTGTTCCAACGGTTGTAAAAGCGTGCCGAGTTTTTCAAAAACGGTTCGGGGAAGCCGCCGAAGGCGAGAAGTCCTTCCAGTTTTTCTTCCGCGCCGGCCGGCTTAATTTTTCTTACGCAATCCATCAAGGTGTTTATGGTGTGCAGGGGTTCGTCCGTCATCAGAATATGCGAAAAGTTATTGACGGCTTCCGGTAATCCAATGGGCAGCATCTGATAGGAAAAGTAACGACCGGCAAGAGAATCTCCGGATTTACGATACAAACCCAAACGGGCGCTGCCGGTGACCAGCAGGGTCATTTTTTCTTTGTTGGTGTCGTAAATACCTTTGAGAATATTGCGCCAGTTCTTCTGCTTATGAATTTCATCAAATACAAGGGGCAGAGGTTTTTTTTCAAATCGTTCATTGATGATGTTTGTGAAATAAAGCGGGTTTCTTTTATAGTCCGCGGCCACCGCAGGATCGTCCCAATTGAAATACAGATCGTCGGCTTTTTGTCCGGCAAGCCAGTTGCGGGCAAAGGTGGTTTTACCCACCTGACGGGGACCAGTGAGAAATATCATTTCCCCCGCGTTTATTTCCTGATCAAAGATATATTCTTTTACCGTGCGTTCCATGTGACCAATTTATAGCTATATGTAAAAAAGTCAAGACTATTTTACATGTTTGTGTAAAAAAGTCGAGATTTGCCGGTGGAATTTACCAGGGGAATGATGCATCCGTTAACCTGCTGACCAATCCGGTTTTGAACCCGAGTAGATATATTATCCGCAAATAAAATCATAAAGCATTAGAATCAAAGGTTATTTCGGAGAGCAACTTTTTTGATTGACAGCATAAGAAGTTTTACTGTAATAATTTATCCTTACATTATGTCAATTTTGCATAATGCAAGTAATATATAAGGTTCACAATAAATAATTCGTAAATGAATAGGGCGGGGTAAAGTATTATGAGTTCTCCAGCTTCAAACACAGCAAAGCGTTTGGAAGTAGTCGAAGAAGTCCCTGTTTCCAGAAAAGAGGTTACAGTCTGTACCAATCCCGCGACAGGCGAAGTGATAGCCGAATATCCTGTCCAGACAGTCGAAGACGTAATAAATGCAGTGAAAAACGCCCGCCGGGTTCAGCCGGCATGGCAGGCTCTACCTCTCAAAGACAAGACACAATATGTAATGAAGTTTGCGGAATATATTCAAAAGCATTCATCCGAAATAGCGGAAATAATTTCTAAGGATAATGGAAAAACTTTATGTGATGCGATGGTCGCTGAAGTGGCGCCGGCCGCACTGGCAACCGGCTACTATTGTAAAAATGCTGCCAGGTTTTTAAAAGACAGAAAACTTGGAATGGGCAACATCATGCTTATGTACAAGCGTAGCCGCATCGTCCGGGTACCATTCGGTGTAGTTGGTATTATTTCGCCATGGAATTATCCCTTCGCCATTCCCTATTCCGAAGTAGTAATGGGTTTGTTAGCCGGTAATACTGTTATTTTAAAAGCAGCATCGGAAGCGCAGGTGGTTGGTCATGTAATTAAGGAATGCGTTGAATACGCAGGCCTTCCTGAACATGTTTTTACTTATATCAATATGCCCGGCAGCAAAGCCGGCGACGCATTCATCGATGCCGGTGTGGATAAACTTTTTTTTACCGGATCGGTTCCCGTTGGAAAATATCTGATGAAGAAAGCTTCTGAAAAGCTGACTCCGCTTGTGCTGGAACTGGGTGGCAACGACGCAATGATTGTTTGCGATGACGCGGATTTGTATCGTGCCGCGTGCGGAGCTGTTTGGGCGGGAATGCAAAACTCGGGGCAGTCGTGCGGCGGTGTTGAAAGAATTTACGTAGATAAAAAAGTCTATCATGAGTTTTTGGCAACATTAAAGGAAAGAGTCGAAGGACTGCGCGTTGGAGACGGAAAATGTCTGGCATCGGATATCGGCGCAATGACCACCAGAAAACAGATGATGACAGTTCAGGAGCATATTGACGATGCGTTAGCGAAAGGAGCAAAAATATTCGCGCAATCCAAATGCCCCCAAAACATCAAAGGTAATTTTATGCCCTGCACGGTGCTGACGGATGTTAATCATACCATGCTGGTCATGAACGATGAAACCTTCGGGCCCGTAGTCGGCGTTATGCCTGTTGAAAACATGGAAGAAGCCATCGCTCTGGCTAATGATTCCAATCTCGGGCTCACCTGCTCGGTCTGGTCCAGAAACAGGAAAAAAGCGGCACAAATCGGCCGCAAGGTGATGGCGGGAGCCATTTCCATTAACGATCACTTAATGACCCATGGCCTTGCTGAGACGCCCTGGGGCGGATTTAAGGAAACCGGAATAGGCAGGACGCATGGAGATGTCGGGTTTGCCGAAATGACGCAACCGCAAGTTATCGTAGATGATATATTGAGTACCATGCCCTTTGTTCGAAGAAACTTTTGGTGGCATCCCTTTGAAAAAATTCAATATGATGGAATGAAGGGTATGATCGACACCTTCCACGGTAAAGGATTTTGGGAGCGCTTTGCCGGGTTTAATAAATTATCTAAAGCCTTCTACAGATCATTCGTAAAAAAATAATATTTTCTGGAAAAATTCTTTAAATATCAAATGTTTAAATATAAGGCAGGTTAACTAATTAATAAATATGTTATTTAAAACACAATTGACAGACTGGCAGTCACTGTTGTATGAATTTCCAGTTTATATGTCAGAATTGTCATATATCAGATATGGCATCTATTATATTATTGAAGGTGGAAAGAAACATGAGTGATACATTTATTTTGAACGGAAAAGAGACGCCCTTCAAGCAGGGTCAGATGATTCTGGACGCGGCAAAAAACGGTGGAATTGAAATTCCTACCCTTTGTTATCTGAAAGGCTCAACACCAACCGGTGCCTGCCGAATTTGCTGTGTTGAGGTTAAGGGTGCGCGGTCACTGGTGGCGGCATGTTCCACTCCTGTGTCGCCGGGAATGGAAGTATTTACAGAGAGCGAATTGGTTCATCGCGCGAGAAAGATGAACGTTGAATTTTTACTTTCCAGCGGCAGACATAATTGCCTGATGTGCGAATCCAACGGCAGTTGTCATCTGCAGGATCTGGCCTATTTTTACAAAATTACCAAATTAAAATTCCCGGAAAAAGATGAAAAAGATATCTATCCTAAAGAAGATCAGAATCCATTCATTGTCCGTGATTTCAGTCGCTGTATTCTCTGCGGCCGCTGCGTACAGGCGTGTAACGAGGTTGTCGTGAATCGCGCCATCTCGCAAGGCTATCGCGGGAAAAGCAGCAAGGTTGTTACCGGTGGTGATCTTCCTTATGACGATGAATTAAGTGAATGCGTTTTCTGCGGACAGTGCGTTCAAGTCTGTCCGGTTGGCGCGCTGACGGAGAAAAAAGCAAAAGGTCTGGGACGTCCCTGGGAAACGCAGAAAATACGAACAACCTGTCCTTACTGCGGTGTCGGTTGCCAGCAACTGCTTCACGTCAAGGATGGCAAGATCGTCAAGGTAACGGCTGTCGAAGATGCCGAGCCGAATCAAGGCCGGTTATGCGTAAAGGGCCGTTTTGCCTATGATTTCATTTATTCGGAAGAGAGACTAAAAACACCTTTGATTCGTGAGAAAAACGGTGAGTTCCGCGAGGCTTCCTGGGATGAGGCACTTGATCTGGTGGCCACAAAATTTAAGGAGATTATTAAAAAAGACGGGCCGGATGCCATTGCCGGCGTCAGTTGCGCCCGCAGTATCAATGAAGATTCTTATCAGATGCAAAAACTTTTCCGCGCGGTTATCGGCACGAATAATATCGATCACTGCGCGCGTACCTGACACGCTCCCACCGTCGCCGGTCTGGCGACTTCTTTCGGTTCGGGCGCAATGACCAACTCTTTCGCCGATTACGCGAAAGCAAAAATGATTGTTCTTATCGGCACCAATATAAGCGAGGCGCATCCGGTTGCTTCCACTTTTGTGAAGGATGCGGTTCTGGCCGGCGCCAAGTTGATTGTCATTGATCCGCGGCGTACGGATATGGTTGATTTTGCCGACATGTTCGTTCAACTTAAGGTGGGTTCGGACGTTGCCCTGATCAATGCTTTAATGAACGTGCTCATCACTGAAAAACTTTACGATAAACAATATGTGGACTCCTGCACGGAGGGATTTGAGGAATTAAAGAAAAAGGTGATGGAATATACGCCGGAAGAAGCCGCCAAGATCAGCGGCATTCCCGCCGATACCATTCGCGAACTGGCGCGCACAATGGCTTCCATCAAGCCGGCCATGCTCATGTACACCCTGGGCATTACCGAACATATTTGCGGTGTCAACAATGTTATGTCCTGCGCCAACCTCCAGATGCTTTTAGGCAATGTCGGCGTTGAATGCGGTGGCGTTAATCCTCAGCGCGGTCAGAACAACGTTCAGGGCGCCTGCGACATGGGCGCACTGCCCAATGTTTTCCCCGGCTATCAGCAGGTGGCCAATGCGGACGCCCGGGCGAAATTCGAAAAAGCCTGGAACGTCAAATCGCTTCCGGACAAACCCGGTATGATGATGCCGACGATGATGAAAAATCTGACCACCGGAAAGGTCAAAGCCTTTTATGTTTTCGGTGAGAATCTGGCCAATACAGAGCCGGATATTAAACATGTTGAACATGAACTGCAATCGGCGGAATTCCTGGTGTGCCAGGATATCTTCCCGACGGAAACAACACGCTTTGCTCATGTAATACTTCCGGCCGCCGCCTGGAGCGAGAATGATGGAACCTTCTCCAGTTCCGAACGGCGCGTCAACCGCGTGCGCACGGCCAGTGTGCCGCCGGGCGATGCCAAGCCCAACTGGTGGATATTCAAAGAACTGGCCAAGCGCTTCGGACACGAGTGGACATCCAACAGTGCTCAGGAAATCTGGGATAACGAAATATCCGTGCTGGCTCCTTCCATGGCGGGAATCAAATACGCCCGTCTGGAAAATGACGGTCTTCAGTGGCCATGCCCCAGCGAAGATCATCCGGGCACCCCGACACTGCACAGAGGCGGAAAATTCACCCGCGGTCTGGGTATGCTCAAAGCCATTGACTATATACCGCCAGCGGAAGTTCCGGACAAAGAATATCCGTTCGTGCTTTCCACCGGCCGTCGTCTGTATCATTATCATACGAGGACACAGACCGGACGTTGTGAAGGTATCAATGATCTGCTGGGTGAGGAGACAGCCGATATCTCCGCGGCTGATGCCGAAGCCAAGGGCATTGAGCAGGGAGAGAGAATTCTGGTGAAGTCGCGTCGTGGCAAGGTTGAGGTCAAAGCTCGAATAACAGGGGAGGTTCCGGAGGGACTGGTCTGGATGGCCTTCCATTTCCGCGAAGCCTGCGCCAACTGGCTTACCAATCCGGTTTATGACCCGACTACCCAGACGGCGGAATACAAAGCCTGTGCGGTGAAAATTGAGAAACTGAAATAATAGAGGGAATAAAAATGTCCCGCTGTAAAAAAGCGGGACATTTTTTATGTACGTACCATGTTGTAAATAACATACAGAAAAACGTCTGCATGACCTGTCAAAAAATCATTCCTGAATAATTATAGTTCTCGTCTAATATGTTTTTATTGACATAATGTTATTTTTAATATAGCCTTCCGGTAATTTATTTCATATAAAAAAGGGAGGACATGTTGTTTATGAAGCGTTTAAAATTCAAACTGGTAATGACGAGAATGTTACTCATGGTGATGGGCGTGGCGATTTTCATGTCCTCGCCCGGTCAGGCTTTTGCCGGAGAAAAAATTTCCGTTGCGGTAGCGGCAAATTTTATATCGGCCTTTAAAGATATGGCGGCTGACTTTGAGGCAAAAACAAAAATTAAAATTGAAGGAACTTTTTCCTCTACGGGAAATCTTTACAGCCAGATAACAAACGGCGCGCCTTATGATTTGTTTTTGTCTGCCGATGAGGAAAGGCCTGCCAAACTTTACAAAGATGGTGCGGGGGGAACTCCTTTTATTTACGCCAAAGGACAGGCGGTTCTTTGGGCGGCCAATAAGGATTTCTGTAAGGCGAAAACCTGGCAGGATGCCCTGAAAAATGATCAGGTCAAAAAGATTGCGATTGCCAATACTCAAACCGCGCCTTACGGAGCCGCGGCGAAAAAAGCATTGGAAAAATCAGGAATGTGGGATAGCCTGCAAACCAAATTGGTCAATGCGCAGGATATCGCGCAATCGTTTCAGTATGCATCGACATCCGCGGTTGATGCCGGATTCTGTGCGATGTCGGCAACGGTCAGCGCTGAAGGCAAAAAAGGCTGTTTCTTCGTGATCAATGAAGCGCCGGAAATTATTCAGTCGGCGTGTATTTTGAAAAGAACGGCAAACCGCGCTGCTGTGGAGAAATTTGTGGAGTTTCTTAGTTCTCCCGCGGCGAAGGAAATAAAAGTGAAGTACGGTTATCGTTAAGTGGATTATCTCGCGCTTTATGTGACATTAAAACTGGCGCTGGTGACGACCGTTTTTTTAATGGTCATCGCTGCGCCTGTAGCGTACGCACTGGCTTATTACCGTTTTACGGGAAAATCATTTCTGGAAGCGCTCATCTATCTGCCAATGGCGCTGCCTCCCACGGTGATCGGGTTTTATCTGATCATCATCATGGGACCGAAAGGTTTTGTAGGCAAAGCATGGGAAATGCTTACCGGCGGTTCGCTGCTTTTTACATTTATCGGTATTACTATAGCATCTATTATTTACAGCATTCCGTTTGCCGTTCAGCCGATGAAAGCCGCTTTTTCCAAGATAGATCGCCGGTTACTGGATGCTGCTTATGTGCTCGGTTTATCCAGAAAGGCAACTTTTTTCCGGGTGATAATTCCCAATTCCATAAGCGGTATTGCTGCTGCTGCCATTCTGGTTTTTCTGCATTCGATTGGCGCGTTCGGCGTTTTGCTGATGGTCGGCGGCAGTATTCCCGGAGAAACTAAAGTCGCCTCCATCGCGATTTACGAAGCCGTGGAAATGATGAATTATCAGGCCGCAGGGCTGATCGCGCTGAGCTTTATTCCGATCAGTTACGCCTTTTTATTGTTGATCAATAAACTTAACGAGAGATCCAGCGCATGAACATTACCGCTTCTTTCAAAAAGAAATTGAAATATTTTGATCTTGATATATCATTTTCGTTTGCGAAAAAAAATATGATGGTGATGATCGGACCATCCGGCGGCGGAAAGACAACCATCATCCGCATGCTCGCCGGGCTGGAAAAACCGGAAGAGGGCAAGGTT
>JQDQ01000157.1 GCA_000747625.2 Smithella sp. SCADC | reverse complement strand
GGCAATATGACCAAAGAAGTATTCGGTAGCTTTGGCCTCTTTGTGCAAATCTTCGAGTTCGGTTTTAAGGGCTTTCAAATCTTTGTTCATCTTCAAGTCTTTCTCAATATGCCGGACTTTTTTGTCCACTTCTTTGAGTAGTTCGTGAAGCGAAGAAAGGCGCGATGGTTTCAGAAAGTTTTCTTTGCGCTGTATTGGCTTTGTCGATGAGGGCGACATCAACATGCTTTTGATATTCTTGATAAGCTTTCAGTAACTTGTCCGCATCTTTCAACACCGGCGCAAAATCGGGAATATCTTTCCCGTTGTTTTCTTTTAGAAAGCTTATGACCTTCTTAGATACTGCATCAAGATTGGGGCGGTTTTCGGTCAGGCGGGCAAATCCTTTGTTGTAATAGCCATCCGCCAATTCAACAAACGCTTGGCGATTGCCCCGATGCAGTCGGCTGATGATGGCGATATCCTGAATCTGCTCTTCGGTAAACTCACGGTGCGCGCGGTCAATCTGGGTAAAAACGTTTCTGGTGTCGATGAAAAGAATTTTGTTGTCTTGCTTGTCCTTGTCGAAAAACCAAAGCGTTGCCGGCAGAGTGACGGTGTAGAACATGTTCGACGGCAGGGTGAGCATGGCATAAATCAGATTTTTCTCAATAAGCGTCTTGCGGATGTCCGCTTCGCTGTGGCGCGCGTCCGATGCGGAGTTGGCCATCACCAGCGCGGCCCGGCCTTTCTTTTTGAGTGAAGTGGCAAAAAGATTAATCCACAGATAGTTCGCGTTGGGCACCGTCACGGCGCCTTTGTCCTTGGTCTTGGCTTTGGTCTTGTTGCGGGGGATACCGTAGGTATTGAAACGCCTGTCGGCTTCTACTTTAGCCAGATTTACGTCATCTACATTAAACGGCGGATTGGCCAGCACGTAATCAAACTTTTCAAAACTGCCGTGAAGATCCTCGTAATAGGTATTGGCCTGTCGTATATCGCCGCGCAAACCGTTTATGGCTATATTCATTTTGGCGAGTTTTACATAATCAAGTGTTTTTTCCTGTCCATAAACAAAAAAACTAACGTCTCCACCGGCAGTTTTCCGTTTTTCAACAAATTGAGCAGATTGAACAAACATACCACCGGAACCACATGCCGGATCAAACACAGTGCCATTATGAGGTTCTATTACCTCAACCATAAGTTTCACGACCGATTGTGGCGTAAAAAATGTACCACCTTGCTGACCTTCCGCCATCGCAAACTTTCCAAGAAAGTATTCGTAAATCTTACCAAGCATATCACCGGCAGCGTCTTTGGGAATGTCGGCAAAGTTTTTCAGAAGCTGTTTTGGTATGGTTCTGTATTCCGGTTTGCGTATAAGCAGAAAATATTCATCCTGCGGCAAAGTGTCTTTAAGTTCCGGCTTGTATTGTTCGATAAGCTGCATAGCCCTTTTCAAGGCTTGAGCAATGTCTATTTTTTCGGGAAGATTCAAAAGATATTCATAACGAGCTTCCGCCGGTAGGTAGAAGCCGCATTTATCAATGGCGATTTCATCGATAGGCCTTTCGCGGCGGCTTCCTTTCAGCTTGTTATATTCGGCAATAATTTCTTTTTCGTATTGACTGTATTTGTTGTCCGCGAATTTTAGAAAGATCAAGCCCAGCACTGGCGTAGAATATTGCGATGGTTTGAGATCAGAGTTGCCTCTTAACGTGTCAGCAGTTTGCCAGAGTGTTGCTTCGAGTTTTTTCAGTTGTTCAGACGTCATTATATTTTTAGCGCCTAGAAGATATTATTTTGATTTTAAAGCAAAAAAGACTGATTGCAGAAAATAATACAACTTCTTGTAAAGATTGCAAGAATAAATCGTTGGCTAGTCACAGGAATGACCGTTCTTTGTTGACTGCTCACAGTTATCACGGATTAGGAATAGGAAACAATGTGCAAAGAGAACTGCGGCAACCAGAGTGCGGATTTCAGAGGTCATAATACTTAATTTTTCAAATCGTTTGCTCAGCGGGCAGTATTCTCGCCAAATGCCCGGAGTATTTCGTTAATGGCAAAACGGAGTTTGAGAGATGACTTCCGGTGTCAGTTCGCGCCCGGGGGTAATGTGGGGGAGCATATCGGGAAGTTCTTTAAATCCGTTATCGCTAACTGAATTTATCACCAGATCCATAATATCCATCTTATCGGCGTCCCGTATTAGCTTTAACAGCAACACCGCATCATCCGGCAGATTACCGGGGATATCGGAAACTTTTTTATTGTGATATTCCACGACGCAGGATATTTTCAGCCACTCATTATCATTCAGATGCGCAGGGATTCCTTCTTCTTCCAGGAGCAAACGGCCTACTCTGCCATGATCCATAGTATCCGCGTCATGAAAAGAGCCGTAACGGAAATGCTGGGGAAAACGTCCGATGTCATGTATAAGCCCGCAGCTTTCGGCTGTAAAAACTTCTGCCTGCCCCCACCCGAGGATCTGAGCGATCAATCGAGCATTCTCAGCCACGCGCCGGCTGTGATGATATTTCAGTTTAAGTGCGTCAGACAAGGCACCGTCCGCATTACGATACCGGTTCACGTAACGTTCAAACCATTCGTCGAGAGATGTTTTTGAATCCTGTGTCATGTCGGCAGCAGTTCCAGTTGAGCAGCAGTAATCATCTTTTCTTGCCTATCGCATAGTCGCGCAAGGCTTTATGAAAAGTCTTGGCGGCAAGCAGAGCGCAATGCTCCGAATCCTTGGGCATACCTCCCAAATGTTCCAGAATCGAACTCTGGTTGATTTTTTTAAACAATCTGCTTACCGGCATCCGCTCCGCTTTTAACGGCATAAACAGCGGTGATTTTTGCCACGATGGCCGATTTCGGATTCAACGTATCTTTGATGCTTTTCACCCATCGGACATTTTCTCTGAAGATATCATCATCTGTGTGAATCGTAATATCAGCCTTAATCTGAAAACCATCCTTGTCTTTCAATAAAAAACAAGTTTAATAGTCGCAAAATATCTACTTGGTCGCAATTAGAGTTGCATATATGCAACTATCTTCAGCTCCAGGGATATCTCCTTATTATGCAATTAACAGTGATTATTGATGAAAATAAAAACAAAAAGCATTTGGCACTCTCCTTGCAAACTATCATAATCATGAAACCAAGTGATTTACGCAAACCGTTTAGAAAGGTGTGAACAGCATGAAGATTGCTCTGTCAATATGGAAAGATTGTATCTCCACTGTTTTTGATGCGGCGGATCAATTATTGATTTTTGAACCTGACGGAACAAGCGGACACAAGAGAACAACCATCAAATTGATCTCTACCGATGTGAAGGAACGGGCCAACGAATTGAAAGAGCAGCAAATTGATGTTTTGATTTGCGGAGCAATTTCGCGTCCCCTTGAAACGCTGCTCATTTCTTTGGACATACGGGTTTTTGCTTTTGTCCGGGGTCAGGTTGAAGAAGTATTGGCTGCCTATAAAAGCAACAGCTTGGAGCAGGCTGTTTTTACCCTGCCCGGTTGCCGGGGGCGAATGGCGGGAACCGGCCGCAACAGAATGCGCGGATCGCGTTGCCCCTGGAGATAAAAATATCAGAGAAGAAAAGACCCTTCTCTCATATATGAAAGATAACAATATTTCATGGAAATCGATGGATGAAAAATCAGTTTTTTTATTGCTCAGTGCGAAAATCAGAGAAAATAATATTAAAGCTACACCAACCTGCGTGATTAGGTATCCTGGAAAGGACATTAAAACATTCATTGGCGATGAAGAAATCTGGAATGGGTTAACGGAATTAAAAAAGAATTTGGCCAAAATAAAAAAATGACTTTAGAGATCTTGTTTCAGGAAAAAAATTAAGGAGAAAAATACATTGAATCAGTACATCCCTAAAAAACTTTTTTTTACCAAAGGCGTAGGCACGCACAAAGAGCAACTTCATTCTTTCGAATTGGCGCTGCGTGATGCCGGTATCGAAAAATGTAATCTTGTCCAGGTTTCGAGTATTTTACCTCCTCACTGCAAGATTATCTCCAGAACGGAAGGCCTGAAAAAACTTTTGCCGGGCGCCATTACTTTTTGCGTGATGAGCCGCTGCTGCAGCAACGAACCGCACCGGCTGATTTCCGCGTCCGCCGGTTGCGCGATTCCCGTCGATAAAAGAACTTACGGTTACATCAGCGAGCACCACGCTTTCGGATACACGGAAAGACAAACAGGAGATTACGCCGAGGATCTGGCAGCAGCTATGCTGGCTTCGACGCTGGGCATTGATTTCAATGTAGATGAAAGTTGGGACGAAAAAAAGAAGTTGTTCAAGATTAGCGGCAAAATAGTCGGCACACGTAATACGACACAATCGAGCGTGCTAAAGAGCGGTAAATATACAACAGTGCTGGCAGCGGCTGTCTTTGTTTTTTGAAGATTGCGTAAATAGTACAGGAGGAATTTTTTATGAATAGTAATAATCGGGACGGCAGAGGAATGGGTGGT
>JQDQ01000156.1 GCA_000747625.2 Smithella sp. SCADC | reverse complement strand
GGACCTTGTCGCGATTGCCGGACTTGACCAGTTTGGCGGCAATCATCAGTAATTTTAGACGTGCGATGCGAATCGTATGGTCTTTCATGCCGGTAAAGTGCTTCGCCTTGCTGTCGCAGAACTGTGCCAGTATTTTAAAGTACCGCCAAAGGTTGTAGGCCAGCATGACAATCTGAAAGAAGGCATAGTTGTTTTTGAACTTGCCAGAGGGAATCGCATCAAGTCCTTCGCGTTTCGCTTCACCCACCAGATTTTCCACATCCGCCCGCTTGTCATAGTTCTCGATAACCTCATGGGCCTTGCCGTTCAGGCTTGTGCAAAATATCCTGTAGATATATTCGTCTTCTTCAAACAGTTCGCGCTGAACCTGTTTTTCATCTTCATCCGGTTTCCTGGGAATCCGCATGACCACAAACCGGCAGGGACGCTGCCATCCGATTGGCTGATATAAACAGCTGTTAAACTCCGCTTCTTCCTTGGGCCGGGGACGGTACCATGCGGTCGAATCAAACGACGGTTCGCATTGTTTATTGGCAAAGATAAAATCATAGCCCTCATCCATTGCAGCCTGGACGCTTAACCAACTCATAAACTCAGCATCCGCTCTGAGCAGAACCTCCTGGACACAGGACGGTAAATGACCCTCTAAAGCACAAATCACGTTGGCCGTATCATCGCCGCTCATGGTTTCCCCTTGACGCAATTTTCCATAAATGTATTCCCGGGTCTGTTCAATAAAGCAAAGTACCGGGCGGTATCCTTTCTTTCCACGATGTTTTGTATTATGCCCTTTTCGACCACCCTGCTGGTTGCCATAAATGGTTTCGACCGTGGTATCGATGTCAATGGCGATGCGGCTATGGTTTATTCGACATTGCTTCCAAACCTGTTCTCGCAATCTCTTCATGATGTTCAGCATGGCCTGTGCCTGATTGATCTGCAGGCTGTCCGGGATTTTTCTGGCTCTCCCGCTATCTCCATTAAATCGTTTACTGTTGTGCTTTTTCCTGCTATGCTTCTTTTGCTTTTTTACCATATGGGTGCCTCCTGTTGTTTTGGGTTTGTTTGTGCTTCCCTTTATACAACAGGTTGCCCATATGGTTCATTTGATTTTTTTATAAACGCGCGCAAGATTCAGGTATTAATTAAATATTGTTTTCCGTAAATCGGGGAGGAAATTTAATTAGATGTTTAAAAAATTTATATGCTCATTTATAGCGGTTTCCTTTATTTTTACCGGAGGGGTATCTTTTGCGAAAGAAAGAAATCCTGACAGGAAGAATTCTGAAAAGATTGTTGCTGATATTGAGTTCTCTCCGTTGCTTTTTTTGGCAAGTCCAGACAGTAAGCGCATTGCGTATATAGCGGAGAAAGAAGGAAAGCGATTTGTAGTAGTTGATGGGAAAAAAGGGAAAGACTATGATGCTATCGCGAATGCTCTAGTTTTCAGTCCGGACAGCAAACGTGTTGCTTATGGAGCACAAAAGGACAATAAATTTTTTGTCGTTGCAGATGGTATAGATGGGAAAAAGTACGACTCTATTGGACCCACTCTAGTTTTCAGTCCGGACAGCCAACGTTTGTTTTACAGCGCCAGGACAGGTGGTAAGGGTTTTACAGTAATTGATGGAACAGAAGGTAAAAAGTATGATGGAATAGGGACATCTCTGGTTTTTAGTCCGGACAGCAAACGTACGGCTTATGGCGTTAAGTCCGAGAATAATTATTTTATCGTTGTGGATGGGGAAGAAGGGAAAAAGTATGATTCTATAGGATCCACTCTTGTTTTCAGTCCGGACAGCAAGCATGTGGCATATTGGGCGCAATCAGGGAACAAGCGTTTTCTGGTCGTTGACGGAAAAGAGGGGAAAAATTACGACGCTATCGGGGCTGTTATTGTTTTCAGCCCGGACAGTAAAAGGATAGCTTTTATTGCTCAAAAAGGGAGCAAGCGTTTTCTGGTCGTCGATGGACAGGAAGGAAAATATTATGACGCTATTGGGAATACGGTTATTTTTAGTCCGGACAGTAAACGAATAATGTTTGCCGCCGAATCAGAAAAAAAACGTTTCGCCGTTATTGACGGGAAAGAGGGGGAATATCGTGATGGTATAGGCTCAACCCTTGTTTTCAGTCCGAACAGCAAACGTTTGGCTTATGTAGCTCAAACGGGAAAAGAGTACTTTGTAGTCTCTGACGGGAAAGAAGGGAAAAAATTTGATGCCATTGGTAATGGATCTATAATTTTCAGTCCGGACAGTAATCATATGGCGTATGGTGTTCAATCTGAAAATAAACGTTTTGTAGTCAAAGATGGAAAAGAAGAAAAGCAATTTGATGATATAGGAAACAGGTCTCTTGTTTTTAGTCCGGATAGTAAATATTTGGCTTATGTGGCTCAATCAGATAATAAACAGTTTGTTGTCGTGGGTGAAGAAGCTGAGAAATTTTATGATAACATTATGATTCTTACGATGGGCAGGATTGTTTTTGACTCATCTGACAGATTACATTACCTTGCAGTCAGGGATAAAAGTATCTATCTTGTTGATATTAATATAGGGGGTAATTAACGGAAGAGGAGATATAATTCTATTACTATATTCTTAAATGTATTAACAAAGTATTTGCCCGTTGATTCTGCGCAGCAGAATTGTTATCGTAAAAACAACGTTGTATTGGTTGGTAATATTGGGGGAAAAAATTTTTCATCAGTGCAGTCAGTTAAGAATCCATATTTATCTGTAACATTTTTTAAAAAATTTACTTGACAAAAACATCTATAAAAATTAAATTCAGCGATTCGCTTAGGGGCGTAGTTGTGTTTTTTTGTGCTTGCGTGGCATAAGCACTTGATATCAAAGGCAATTGCGACAAGGTTTGCTGGTGTAGCTCAATCGGTAGAGCAGCTGATTTGTAATCAGCAGGTTGCGGGTTCAAGTCCCATCACCAGCTCCAGTTTGATTATACATAAGCTGGTGGGGTTCCCGAGTGGCCAAAGGGAGCAGACTGTAAATCTGCCGGCGTAGCCTACGGAGGTTCAAATCCTCCCCCCACCACCAGGGATTATTTGAGGTTGAAACAGGCGGGAGTAGCTCAGTGGCTAGAGCGTCAGCCTTCCAAGCTGAGGGTCGCGGGTTCGAATCCCGTTTCCCGCTCCAATAAAAAAAAGGGGCAAAAATAATAATAAATTTTGCCCACGTAGCTCAGTTGGTAGAGCACATCCTTGGTAAGGATGAGGTCACCAGTTCAATCCTGGTCGTGGGCTCCAGTTAAGGAGTGTTATGCGGAATAATATTATTTTGGCTTGTACGGAATGCAAGCAAAGAAATTATACAACGACGAAAAACAAGCGTACTATGCAAAACCGTCTGGAAATAAAAAAATACTGCAAATTTTGCCGTGGTCACAAATTGCATAGGGAGACTAAATAGTTAGTGTTGGTATAGGCCAGTAGCTCTAATGGATAGAGCGCCGGACTCCAAATCCGGATGCTGGGGGTTCAAGTCCCTCCTGGCCTGCCATTTTTCCTGATACTAAGGATTTTCAGTATGGAAGAAATAAAAGAAAAAGTAAAAGTAACAATAGAAAAAGTAACGCAGTTTCTCAAAGAAGCTAAGGTGGAACTTAAAAAGGTTACCTGGCCTACTCCTAAGCAGGCTATGGCGTCTACAGCAGTCGTAATAATTTTAGTTTTTATAGTTGCGATTATTTTGGGCATAATTGATTTTGCACTCGCTAAAACAGTTAAATTTATATTAGGTTAAAAAATGGCTTTTAAATGGTATGTTGTTCATACCTATTCCGGGTATGAGAACAAGGTAAAGATGAGTCTTCAAGAAAGAATTGAACTGTCTGGAACCCAGGCTTTCTTTTCCGATATTCTTATTCCTGAAGAAGATGTTGTAGAATTGATTTCAGGGGAAAAGAAAAATTCCAAACGTAAGTTTTTTCCGGGATATATTCTTGTCCGCATGGAAATGACGGATGATACCTGGCATATTGTTAAAGATACTCCTAAAGTTACCGGTTTCATTGGCACTAAAGATAAGCCTTCACCTATACCGGACAAAGATGTGGAAAACCTGAAGTTCAGGATTGATGAAGGAACGCTCAAGCCAAAGCCCAAATTCAAATTCGATGTTGGTGATCATGTGAAAATTATTGATGGTCCTTTTACCAATTTTGACGGGGTTATTGATGAATTGAAACCTGAAAAAAGCAAGCTAAGAGTTATCGTGAGTATTTTTGGCCGGCCTACACCGGTGGAATTGGATTTCATTCAGGTAACTCAGGGATAATATTTTAATAAAAAAGCAAAATAAGTATAAAAAATATTCAGATCAGGGTGATTTAAAATGGCAAAAAAAATTATTGCAAATATAAAATTGCAAATCAAGGCGGGCAAAGCGACTCCTTCACCTCCTATCGGTCCGGCATTGGGACAGCACGGCGTCAATATTATGGAATTTTGCAAAGCCTATAATGCTATGACACAGAGTCAGGAAGGTATGATTATTCCTGTCGTGATTACCGTTTATGCGGACAGGTCGTTTACATTTATAACAAAGACACCTCCGGTATCCGTGCTGCTTAAACAGGCGGCAAAAATTGCCAAAGGAGCCAGCGATCCGAAGAGAGAAAAAGTTGGCACGGTTACGGCAGGACAAGTGAAAGAAATTGCCGAATTAAAGTTTAAAGATTTAAATGCCGTGAATATTGAAGGTGCTATAAAGACAATTTCAGGCACTGCAAGGTCAATGGGAATTGAAATTACAGGTTAATAAATACGAGGTTTATTATGTTAAAAAGAGGCAAACGTATATTGGCGGCAAAAGCGAAAGTTGAACCGGGCAAACGATACTCGCTTCAAGAAGCTACAGAAATAGTTGTATCAGCGGCTGGCACCAAATTTGATGAGACTGTGGATGCTGCCATTCGTTTAGGCGTTAATCCTGCTCATGCCGATCAGATGGTGCGGGGAAGTGTGGTTCTGCCTAATGGCTTGGGAAAAACTGTAAGGGTTTTGGTCTTTGCCAAAGGAGAAAAGGAGAAAGAAGCTCTGGAAGCCGGTGCGGATTTAGTCGGCAATGATGATATTCTTGAAAAGATTAAAGGCGGCTGGATGGAATTTGATCGTGTTATCGCGACTCCGGATATGATGGGTTCCGTGGGAAAGATCGGTAAAATTTTAGGTCCGCGCGGGTTAATGCCCAATCCAAAGGTGGGAACCGTGACTTTTGAAGTGGCTAATGCGGTGAAGGAATTGAAGGCCGGGAAGGTGGAATTCCGCGTGGAAAAAGCGGGAATAGTTCACTCTCCCGTTGGAAAAGTATCTTTTGGCGCCGAAAAATTAAGAGAAAATGTCAGCGCTTTGCTGGAAACCATTATTAAATTGAAACCGGCGTCAAGCAAAGGAACTTATATTAAAAGCATTTCTATTTCCAGTACAATGGGTGTGGGCGTGAAAATTGATCCTCTCGATATAAAAGCTGCGGTTTAATGGAGAAAAATTAAGTTTTTTACAATAATTAAGGTCGAAGACAGCAGGTACAGAAGTTTAAACGAAAAAAGGCCTGCCGAGACTCGTATGATGAAAATAGTTGCTTTATTTTTCAAGGTAAACAATTTTTGGAAAACGGGAATCGGAATTTGGACAAGGTTACCGTTTTTTTGTTCTGTATGTGGCTAGATTCTCCGGCCTCAAGAAAATAAAATAATTTTGAAAGGAGGCGGATAGATTGGATCGGGGAACGAAAGAGCAAATTGTATCTGAATTACATAAGAAACTCAAAGAAGCCAAGTTAGGCGTTCTGACCAGCTTTAGCGGAATGAATGTCGAGAAAATGGAAGCTCTGAGAAATGCGTTGCGCAAGTCCGATGCTGAATGGAAGGTTGTGAAAAACACTCTTTTGAGGATTGCTTCAAAAGAAACCGATTTCAGTATACTTGACGATCATTTCAAATGGCCTGTTGCAGTTGTTTTGGGCTATAAAGACCCGGTGGGACCGACTAAAATTCTGATTGATTTTGCGAAGAAAAATCCGGAATTGGAAATCAAAGTTGGACTGCTGGATCGTAAGTCTTTAACTAAGAGCGATCTTACTGTTTTGGCGGAATTACCCGGTAGAGAAGTTCTCCTGGGTAAATTAGTTTCGGTAATGGCAGCGGTACCGACAGCGTTCGTGACCGTTTTGAGTGGCGTTCCGAGAAGCTTTGTGCAAGTGCTCAATGCCTATTGTGATAAGAAAAAAACCTTAAATTAATTAAAACATACAGAGAGGAATAGAAAAAATGTCAGAAATTACTAAAGACGATGTAGTCAAATTTATTGAAGGAATGACAGTATTGGAGCTTTCTGCTCTGGTGAAAGAATTGGAAGAAAAATTCGGCGTTTCCGCAGCCGCTCCGATGATGGCCGCCGTTGCCGGTCCTGGCGCCGCTGCCGCCGCTCCGGCTGAGGAAAAAACCGAGTTTGATGCGATTCTCACCGGCTTTGGCGCGGAAAAGATTCAAGTAATCAAAGTTGTTCGAGCTATAACCAGCTTGGGACTGAAAGAAGCAAAGGATTTGGTGGAAGGTGTGCCCAAACCTATTAAAGAAGGCGTTTCCAAAGACGAAGCCGCGGACATTAAGAAGAAAATTGAAGAAGTCGGCGGGACCGTAGAGATTAAGTAACATAATCTCTAATATATTATTTTATTTAAGGATGCTATGGGTGACTTTAGAAAATATTTTGGTCAGGCAAAGAAAATACTGGATATACCGAATCTAATTGAAATCCAGACACAATCTTATGAAAAATTTCTCCAAAAGGAAATAGCGCCGGCAAAAAGGGGTAACTTTGGTCTACAGGGCGCGTTTAAGAGCGTTTTCCCCTTTTCGGATTTTAGCGGGAAGTGTTCTCTGGAGTTTGTCAGTTATAGACTCGGTGATGTCCGGTATGATGTGAAGGAGTGTGTCCAGAAAGGCATGACCTATGCCGCTCCTTTAAAAATTGTGGTCAGGCTGGTTGTTTTTGATGTCGATCGTCCTGCTGAAGGAAAAAGCGGCAAGGAAACAGCTGAAACAAAGCAGATCCGTGACATTAAAGAGCAGGAAATTTACTTTGGTGAAATTCCGCTGATGACTGAAAATGGCACTTTTATCATTAACGGAACGGAACGGGTTATTGTCAGTCAACTTCACCGTTCACCGGGCATCTTTTTTGATCATGATAAGGGTAAAACTGTTGCCAGCGGCAAATTGATTTATTCGGCAAGGGTAATTCCCATCCGTGGTTCCTGGCTGGATCTGGAATTTGATTCCAAAGACATCCTCTATGTCAGGATCGACCGCCGCAGAAAAATGCCTGTCACCATATTATTGAAGGCGCTGGGTAATTCGTCGGAATTTATTCTAAATTATTTTTACAGCATTGATAAAATTATCATTGAAGATAAAAAGATTTATTTTGCTGTTGACGATTCTCTTTTTGGTCAGAAAGCTCCCGAAGATATCAAAGATCCCAAAAGCGCTGAGGTGATTGTCAAAAAGGGGCGCAAGCTAACGAAGCCTCTCTTAAAAAGAATAATGGATGCAGGCATTAAACGTGTTACAATCAATGAAACAGAGCTTACCGGTAAGATCCCTTCGTCGGATATTCGTGATCCTAAAACAGGAGACATCGTTTTCCGCTGCAACGAGGAATTGCCCTTAAACTGGTTGGAATTAACCCGGGAGAAGGGTGTTAAAGAGTTAACTCTGATCCATCTTGATGAAGATATGGATAACGCGTCTATCAGGGATACTTTATTGATGGATCGCATTGATAGTACCGAAGACGCGATAATGGAAATATATCGCCGGTTGCGTCCCAGCAATCCTCCAACTCCGGAAACGGCGGCAAAATTTTTCCAAAGCCTTTTCTTTGAAACGGAAACTTATGACTTGTCTAATGTCGGTCGCGCCAAGATGAATTACAAATTACGTATGAATGTGCCGACGGATGTTACCACGTTGCGGAATGAGGACATTCTGTCCGCGGTAAAATATTTGATTGATTTGAAAAATTCTGTTGGAGATTGTAGTGTCGATGATATTGACCATTTAGGAAACCGCCGGGTACGATCTGTTGGGGAGCTTATTGAAAACCAGTACCGTATTGGTTTGGTGCGCATGGAACGGGCAATAAAAGAAAAAATGAGTCTGCAGGATATCGAAACAATGATGCCGCACGACCTGATTAATGCCAAGCCGGTTTCGGCTGTTGTTAATGAATTTTTTAATTCCAGCCAGCTTTCTCAGTTCATGGATCAGACCAATCCACTTTCTGAAATTACGCACAAAAGACGCTTGTCTGCACTTGGTCCAGGCGGCTTGACGCGGGAGCGGGCCGGATTTGAAGTTCGAGACGTTCATCCCACTCATTACGGGCGTATTTGCCCGATAGAAACACCGGAAGGACCTAATATCGGGTTGATTGTATCTCTGAGCACTTATGCGAGGGTTAATGAATTTGGCTTTATTGAAACACCCTATAGGATGGTGGAAAATGGCCGTGTATCAGATGACATTCGTTTTATAACAGCCATTGAAGAAGAAAATCAAATTGTTGCTTCGGCGGACCGTCCTGTGGATAAACAGGACAAGTTTGTAGAAGAGCTGATATCCGTTAGAAAAGGTGGCGATTTTATTTCGGTTATGCCGGAACAAATCAAGATGATGGACGTTTCGCCTACCCAGCTGGTCAGTGTCGCGGCGGCATTGATTCCGTTTCTGGAACACGATGACGCCAATCGTGCGCTAATGGGGTCAAATATGCAGAGACAATCTGTCCCCTTGATGAGCCCCGAAGTTCCGGTGGTAGGTACAGGCATAGAATCGGTTGTTGCCCGTGATTCCGGAGCTGTTGTTGTTGCCAGACGGCCTGGTGTTGTGGAAAATGTTGATGCATCAAGGATTATTGTCCGGGCTGATCATCCTGAAGAAGACGGCATTGACAGCGGTGTTGATATCTATAATTTAGCTAAATACCAGCGCTCCAATCAAGACACTTGTTTTAACCAGAAACCTATAGTCAATGTGGGTGATCGCCTGCATAAAAAAGATATATTGGCTGACGGACCGTCAATTGATAATGGAGAATTGGCGCTGGGACGGAATGTTATGGTTGCTTTCATGTCCTGGGGCGGTTACAATTATGAAGATTCTATTCTGGTCAGTGAAAGAATAGTTAAAGAGGATATTTTTACATCCATTCACATTGAAGAATTTGAAACCATGTCCCGTGATACCAAGCTGGGCAAGGAAGAAATTACGCGTGACATTCCCAATGTCGGCGAAGAAGTTCTGAAAAATCTGGATGAAAGCGGTATCGTCTGTATTGGCGTTTCCGTGAAGCCGGGTGATATTCTTGTCGGCAAAATCACTCCCAAGGGAGAGACTCAATTATCTGCTGAAGAAAAACTTCTGCGGGCGATTTTCGGCGAAAAAGCCAGTGATGTGAGAGACACGTCTTTACGTGTGCCCCCCGGTGTTGAAGGGACAGTCATTGATGCCAAGATATTTACAAGGAAAGGCGCGGAAAGTGACTCGCGTTCGCAGGCTATCGAAGCAGATGCTATTGAGCAAATAACCAAAGACAGGGATGATGAAATCCGTATTCTGACGGAAGCGATTAAGAAGGATATTACAAAACTTGTTATCGGAAAAACAGCGGCTACTAAAATAACCGATACTAAAAAGAAAGTAATTTTAAAGAAAGGCGACAAAATCACTAAAGAGATTTGGGCGGATTTACCTTTCTCCAACTGGAAAGAAATCACCATTGCTGAAAACGATGGTTCGGAAGAAAAGATAACTAATATGATTGCTTCTCTGGAGAGAAAAATCGATTTTGTCCATGCGCATTTTGCGGAAAAAATGGAGAAGATTAAAGCCAGTGATGAACTTCCCACCGGTGTTATTAAAATGGTCAAAGTCTATGTTGCCATTAAGCGAAAACTTTCCGTAGGTGACAAGATGGCGGGAAGGCACGGCAACAAAGGTGTTCTGTCGCGAATTTTGCCGGAAGAAGATATGCCTTATTTTGCTGATGGAACTCCTGTGGATATTGTTTTGAATCCCCTGGGCGTTCCCTCGCGAATGAATGTTGGACAGATTCTGGAAACTCATCTGGGATGGGCGGCAAAATCGATAGGCGAGAGTTTGAATGAACTGTGGAAGAAGAATTCTAATTTAAACAATATTAAAAACGAATTGAAAAAAGTTTATTCTTCTCCTGATTTTGACAAATTTATTGATCAGGCTTCTCCCGAAGAAATCAAAAGATTTGCGGGCCGTTTGAAAAAAGGAATGCTTGTGGCCACTCCTGTTTTCGACGGATGTTCCGAAGAACAAATAAGGGAAATGTTAAGAAAAGCCGATCTGCCGGAAACCGGCCAATCCATTCTTTTTGACGGAAGAACCGGTGAACCGTTTGATCAGGAAATAACAGTGGGAATTATTTACATGATGAAGTTGCACCATCTGGTTGATAATAAAATTCATGCGCGTTCCATCGGTCCCTATTCACTGGTAACCCAGCAGCCGTTGGGCGGTAAAGCGCAATTCGGTGGTCAGAGATTGGGCGAAATGGAAGTGTGGGCAATGGAGGCTTACGGCGCGGCTTATGCGTTGCAGGAGTTTTTAACGGTCAAATCCGATGATGTGGCGGGACGAACAAGAATTTACGAATCTATTGTCAAAGGTGAACATACATTTGAGTCTGGTCTGCCGGAATCCTTTAATGTGCTTGTTAAAGAACTCCAGGGCCTTGGATTAGACGTGGAATTAGTTGAAGAAGCCGACGAATTGAGCTGATAAAGCCGGCTAATTGAAATTGACCGAATATAAAAAATATTAATTTCAAATGACTATTTAATAGTACAGGAGAAAATCAGTGGAAGACGTTTTCAGTTATTTTGAAAAACCAAAAAATCAAATCAAATTCAATGCGATGAAAATTTCCATCGCTTCGCCGGACAAAATACTTTCCTGGTCGCGTGGCGAAGTAAAAAAACCGGAAACAATTAACTACCGGACATTTAAACCGGAAAAAGACGGACTTTTTTGCGCAAAGATTTTCGGGCCGGTGAAAGATTACGAATGTCTTTGCGGGCGTTATAAGCGAATGAAACATCGTGGAGTAGTGTGTGAAAAGTGCGGTGTAGAAGTCATTCAATCCAAGGTTCGCCGCGAACGTATGGGTCACATTACCCTGGCAACTCCCGTGGCTCATATCTGGTTTTTAAAGAGTCTTCCCAGCCGCATCGGCAATGCGGTTGATTTGCTTTTGAGGGATCTGGAAAAGGTTCTTTATTTTGAATCCTGGATCGTTCTTGACCCCAAAGACACACCTTTGAAGAAAAAAGAGTTACTGACGGATGAAGAATACGATGAAGCCAGAGAACAATATGGTCAAAATGGTTTCGTTGCCGGAATTGGCGCCGAAGCAATAAGACAATTGCTGGAAGAAATGGATTTGGATAAGCTCTACGAAGAACTGCGCTCAGAAATTGTTACTTCTTTTTCCGATACCAAGAAGAAAAAACTGATTAAAAGATTGAAGGTCGTGGAAGCCTTGCGTAAGTCCGGAAATAAGCCGGAATGGATGATATTAACAGTTTTGCCGGTTATCCCGCCTGATTTACGGCCCTTGGTTCCTCTGGATGGCGGCCGCTTTGCCACATCTGACCTTAACGATCTATACCGGCGGGTCATTAACAGGAATAACCGCTTGAAACGTCTACAGGAATTAAACGCACCGGAAATAATTATCCGTAATGAAAAACGGATGCTTCAGGAAGCGGTGGATGTTTTGTTTGATAACGGCCGCCGGGGAAGAGCTATCACAGGCACCAACAAAAGACCGCTTCGCTCTTTATCGGATATGTTGAAGGGTAAGCAGGGTCGTTTCCGCCAGAACCTGCTGGGCAAACGTGTTGATTATTCGGGACGTTCCGTTGTCACGGTTGGGCCTGATTTACGGCTTCATCAGTGCGGTTTGCCCAAGAAAATGGCCATCGAACTTTTTAAGCCTTTTATTTACAATCGTTTGTTGGAAAAAGGTTATGTCACTACCGTAAAAAGTGCCAAGAAAATGGTGGAAAAAGAAACCGCAGAAGTTTGGGATGCATTGGACGAGGTTGTGCGAGAACATCCGGTTATTCTGAATCGGGCGCCAACGCTGCATCGTTTAGGCATGCAGGCTTTTGAACCGGTGTTGATTGAAGGCAAGGCCATTCAGCTTCATCCGCTGGTTTGCACAGCGTTCAATGCTGACTTTGACGGCGATCAAATGGCGGTCCATGTTCCACTGTCTATTGAAGCTCAAACAGAAGCCCGTGTGCTCATGATGTCTACTAATAATATTCTTTCTCCGGCCAACGGTAGTCCGATTATCATCCCCAGCCAGGATATCGTTTTGGGTATTTATTATCTGACGAGAGCCAAAACCGGAGTAAAAGGCGAGGGGATGGTTTTTGCCGGTCCGGACGAAGTTCGCTCAGCCCTTGATTCCGGTGCGATTGATTTGCACGCGCGCATTAAGGTGCGTATTAATTCCGAGCTGAAAGAAACCACTGCGGGAAGAATAATACTTTCGGAAATAGTTCCTCCGGAAATTGATTTCGATATGGTCAATAAGTTAATGAATAAAAAGGAACTGACCAACCTGATTGATTATTGTTATCGTTTATGCGGCGATAAGACAACGATTCTTTTGTGCGACAGACTCAAGGATTTGGGCTTTAAATATGCCACTATTTCCGGACTTTCCTTTGCCGTAGGCAACATGATTATTCCGGAACAAAAGAAAAAAATTGTTCTACAGGCCGACAAAGATGTTTTTAAGATACAAAGGCAATATATGGACGGCTTGATTACTGATGGTGAACGTTACAATAAGGTCGTGGATATCTGGGCGCAGGCTACAGAAAAAATAGCATCTGAAATGCTCAAAGGTATCAGCACCGAAGAAGTCGCTTCCGCTGATGGAAAGAAACGTAAAATTGAAAGTTTTAATCCTATTTACATGATGGCCGATTCCGGCGCTCGCGGTTCAGGACAACAGCTCCGGCAGTTGGCTGGTATGCGCGGACTGATGGCCAAGCCGTCCGGTGAAATTATTGAAACGCCTATTACAGCTAATTTCCGCGAAGGCTTAACAGTTCTTCAGTACTTTATTTCTACACATGGCGCCCGTAAAGGTTTGGCTGATACCGCATTAAAGACCGCCAATTCCGGTTATCTGACCAGAAGGCTGGTTGATGTTGCTCAAGACTGCATTATTACTGAGCATGATTGCGAAACAGTTGATGGTGTCTATGTTTCCGCGCTGATGGAGGGTGGTGAAATTATTGAAACTGCCGGCGAGCGCGTTTTGGGAAGAGTAGCCCTGCAGGAAATCAAAGATCCTTTTACCGGTGAAGTGATAGTGAAGGCCAATGAGGAAATTGACGAGACTCTCGCTGAAAAGGTAGACAATGCGGGCATTGAAAAGATAAATATCAGATCGGTTTTGACCTGTCGTTCCAAACACGGAGTTTGCGCGATGTGTTACGGACGTGATCTGGCTCACGGCCATTTGGTCAACATTGGTGAAGCGGTTGGTATTGTTGCCGCTCAATCCATTGGTGAACCGGGAACGCAGCTGACCATGAGAACCTTCCATATCGGTGGTACTGCTAAATTTGATGAGCATTCCACACTGGAAGCGCGTCATGATGGTGTAATTAAGTTTGTTAATTTAAATACAGTGAAGACCAGAGAAAATGATTTCGTTGTGATGAGGCGTCATGGTGAAGTCCATGTTCTGGATGAGCAAAATCGTAGCCGTGGTAAATACATCTTGCCGTATGGAGCCCATTTGAAGGTGAGTGAAAATAGCCCTGTTAAAAAAGGGCAATTAATTGCCGAATGGGATCCTTTCTCTATACCTATTTTGGCTGAAGTGGATGGAACCATTAAATATGGGGACATAACCGAAGGAAAAACGATGCAGGAACAGGTTGATGAAGTTACCGGTTTGTCCCGTAAAATTATTATCGAATTTAAAGGCGGAGATTTAAGGCCGCGAGTTTCCATCAAGGATAATAAAGGGAAGACAGTCAGACTTGCCGATACGAATTCTGAAGCCCGTTATCTCCTGGCGGTAGGAGTTAACCTGGTTGTTTCTGACGGTGATCAAGTTCGTGCCGGGGATATCATCGCGAAAATTCCGCGCGAAACAACAAAAACCAAGGATATTACAGGTGGTTTGCCTCGTGTTGCAGAACTTTTTGAAGCCCGGAAGCCTAAGGATTTTGCTGTTATCAGCGAGATTAAAGGTGTTGTATCTTATGGTAAAGATGCCAAGGGTAAGCGCAAAATAATTGTTACACCGGAAATTGGAGAAGAAAAGGAATACCTTATTCCCAAGGGCAAGCATATCAGTGTTCAGGAAGGCGAACACGTTATACCGGGTGATGCTTTGATGTCCGGCGTAAACAATCCCCATGACCTCTTGGCGATCAAGGGAGAAAAAGAACTGGCGAGATATTTAGTTGATGAAGTGCAGGAAGTTTACCGATTACAGGGTGTTAAAATTAACGATAAACATATGGAAGTTATTGTCCGTCAAATGCTGCGCAGAGTTAAGGTAACCGAGCCAGGCGATACAGCCTTTATTGCAGATGAAAAAGTTGAACGTTACCGTTTCCAGAAAGAAAACGAAAGAGTTGTAGCTCAGGGTGGTCGTCCTGCCATAGGAGAACCGATGCTGCTAGGTATTACTAAAGCATCGCTCAGTACTCAGAGTTTTATTTCTGCTGCTTCATTCCAGGAAACGACCAAAGTGCTTACGGAAGCCTCGCTGTCAGGTAAAATCGATTATTTAAGGGGGCTTAAAGAAAATGTTATTATGGGCAGATTAATAACGGCAGGCACCGGTTTAGTGATGTACAGAAAGCTGGGTATTAAGGTTGTGAATGATAATCCTGAAGTGGCGGTAGAATAAATTCAATAAAATTCAGAAAAGGCTTGACATATATAATCTTAGTTGATAGGCAGTGCTGATTTGCTGCTATTGGCAAAATGACTGCGGAGATTTAGTTTAGGAGGAAAATGCCGACGATAAGTCAATTGATTCGTAAAGGCCGAATCAAAGTACAAAAGAAAACAAATACACCGGCTCTGGCGGGTTCGCCTCAGAGGCGCGGTGTTTGCGTCAGAGTATATACTACGACACCAAAAAAACCGAATTCAGCTTTGCGGAAAGTGGCCAGGATTCGTCTTACAAGCGGTTATGAAGTTACTTCTTACATTCCGGGTATCGGTCACAATCTTCAGGAGCATTCCGTTGTCCTGGTGCGCGGAGGCAGAGTTAAGGATTTGCCGGGTGTCAGATACCATGTAATCAGGGGAACGCTTGATACTGTGGGAGTGCAGGATCGCAAACAGGGTAGATCAAAGTACGGCGCTAAAAAGCCAAGTTAGACGGAGATAATTAAATGCCGAGAAGACGGGAAATAGAAAAAAGAGACATTTTGCCCGATCCCAAGTTTAATAACAAACTTGTAGCAAGATTTGTTAATTCTTTATTGAAAAGAGGCAAAAAGAGCGTTGCGGAAAGTATTCTTTACGGATCTTTCGATATTATCGAAAAGAGATTAAAAGAACAACCTGTTGAGCTTTTCGAAAAGGCTCTCAATAATGTGAAACCGGTAATTGAAGTGAAATCACGACGTGTCGGCGGTTCCACTTATCAAGTGCCGACGGAAGTTGTGCCGGCCAGACGCACTGCGTTGGCGATTCGCTGGTTGATATCCAACGCCCAGGAACGCACGGAAAAAACCATGCGTGAGAAACTGGCCGCTGAATTGATAGATGCCGCCAATAACCGGGGCGGAGCGATTAAGAAAAAAGAAGCTGTGCACAAAATGGCGGAGGCCAATAAAGCTTTTGCCCATTATAAATTTTAATAAATAAATTATTCGGTAAGGAAACCGACCATTCAAAGTTAAGGAGGAAATAGGAGATGGCAAAGAAAAAATTTGAAAGGACTAAGCCGCATTTAAATATCGGAACAATCGGTCACGTCGATCATGGCAAGACAACATTGACGGCCGCAATCACCAAGCATCTGGCCAAGAAGGGTCTTGCGGAATTCAGACCTTTCGATTCTATCGATAACGCACCCGAAGAAAAAGAACGCGGCGTTACGATAAATATTTCCCATGTGGAATATGAAACAGAGAAAAGACATTACGCTCACGTTGATTGTCCGGGCCATGCCGACTATATTAAAAACATGATTTCCGGCGCCGCTCATATGGACGGAACGATTCTGGTTGTGGCCGCCTCCGATGGTCCAATGCCTCAGACACGAGAGCATATCCTCCTTGCCCGTCAGGTGCAGGTTCCTTACGTTGTCGTTTTTCTCAATAAAGTAGATTTGGTTGATGATCCCGAACTTTTGGATTTAGTCGAACTGGAATTAAGAGAACTTTTGACAGCATATGAATTTCCCGGCGATGATATTCCAATCATTCGCGGTTCTGCGCTCAAAGCGCTGGAATCCGATGATTCCAATTCTCCTGATGTCAAATCCATTTGGGAACTTATGGAAGCCGTAGATAATTATATACCCGAGCCGAAACGAGATACCGACAAACCTTTCCTGATGCCGGTTGGTGACGTTTTCACCATTTCCGGCCGTGGTACCGTTGTTACAGGTAGAGTGGACAGAGGTATTGTCAAGGTTGGTGAAGAAGTTGAAATAATCGGAATCAGACCAACCATCAAGACGGTTGTTACCGGCGTGGAAATGTTCCGTAAAACGCTTG
Organism: Smithella sp. SCADC; assembly: GCA_000747625.2. Taxonomy (GTDB): domain Bacteria; phylum Desulfobacterota; class Syntrophia; order Syntrophales; family Smithellaceae; genus Smithella. The sequence goes on along the minus strand of JQDQ01000156.1, from coordinate 11,597 downwards.
ATGAAGGCCGTGCCGGCGATGATGTCGGTTTGTTGATTCGCGGTATTAAACGTGAGGAAGTGGAAAGAGGACAGGTTGTTGCTAAACCCGGTTCTATTACTCCTCATACAAAGTTTGAAGCTGCAGTTTATGTTCTGACCAAGGAAGAAGGTGGTCGTCATACCCCGTTCTTTACAGGATATAGACCACAGTTTTATTTCCGTACAACAGACGTGACTGGTGTGGCAAATCTTCCTGAAGGCGTAGAAATGGTCATGCCTGGTGATAATGTCAAAATGAGCATTGAATTAATTATGCCCATTGCAATGGAAGAGCAACTTAGATTCGCTATTCGCGAGGGTGGAAGAACTGTAGGCGCTGGAGTCGTAAGCAAGGTTATTGAATAGAAACAAGGAATAGGTTATTTGATCAATGAAAGAACAAAAGATTAGAATTCGTCTCAAAGCTTACGATTATAAACTTTTAGATCGTTCTGTAGAAGAAATTGTGGAAACGGCAAAAAGAACCGGTGCGCGTGTTGCCGGTCCGATCCCTATTCCTACCGAAATCAATAAGTATTGCGTAAATCGTTCCCCGCATGTGGACAAGAAATCTCGCGAACAGTTTGAAATCAGAACACATAAAAGATTAATTGATATAGTCGGACCTACCCAGGCCACAGTTGACGCTTTGATGAAACTGGATCTCTCGGCCGGAGTTGACGTAGAAATAAAAGCGTAGGCGAATTTTCCAGTGTGGGAAGATGGTATCGAATCATTGCCATTCTTCAAAATGAAGATAATGGGATTAATATTTATTTAAAAGTTGGAAAGTTAGATGAGCAAGGGAATAATTGGGAAAAAATTAGGAATGACTCAAGTGTTTGCAGATGATGGATCAACAGTTGGTGTAACTGCGATTGAGGTGGAGCCATCTGTTGTTGTGCAGATAAAAACAAAAGATAAAGATGGATATGATGCCATTCAACTTGGTTACGGCAGGATTAAACAGAAAAACGTGACTAAACCATTGCAGGGTCATTTTAATAAAGCTAATAAAGGGTTTTTCCGTAATTTGAAAGAATTTCAAGCGACATCGGGAAAATATGAAGCGGGACAGGAGATTACAGCGGACATTTTTCAAACCGGTGATTTTGTCGATGTTGTCGGAACATCAAAAGGAAAAGGATTCCAGGGTGTTGTTAAAAGACACGGCTTTGGCGGTGGCAGGGCCACGCATGGCTCCATGCATCATCGGGCGCCGGGTTCCATTGGCGCCAGTGCCGATCCGTCGCGCGTATTTAAGGGTACAAAAATGGGTGGCCAAATGGGTAATGTCCGTAAGACCATCCAGAATATACAAGTATGGCAGGTTCGTCCCGATAGAAATTTGCTTTTACTAAAAGGATCAATTCCCGGCAGTAAAAACGGACTAATATTAATTAAAAAAGCAAAGAAAAAAAGTGCTTAAGTGACAACTGGAGTTATGAACATGGCAGTTGCGGATGTTTTTGATATTGAGAATAAAAAAGTTGCTCAGGTTGATTTGAATGACGCTGTATTTGGCGCTGAAGTCAATGAGGCTATTATATACGATGTGGTTAAAATGCAGTTGGCATCACGCCGTTCCGGTACTGCTTCCACTAAAACCAGGAGTGATGTAAGCGGCGGAGGAAAAAAACCATGGCGACAGAAAGGAACGGGCAGGGCAAGAGCTGGAAGTTCCAGATCGCCTATCTGGAGAAGCGGTGGAACGGTTTTCGGTCCGCATCCCCGGGACTATTCTTATAGTGTGCCCAAGAAAGTGCGTAAGAAGGCCTTGATATCCGCGTTGAGTCTGAAATTTAAAGAGAACAAGATGTTGATACTGAAAGACTTTCCCATGGAAAAAATCAGTACACGCGTATTTAAAAACGTAGTTGATCTCTTTAGTCTCAAAAAAGCTCTTTTTGTTCTGGCTGATAATAATGAGGTTTTGCTGAAATCATCGCGAAATATAAAAAACATTAAGATGATCAGATCGGAGGGCATTAATGTTTATGATATTCTTAATCATGAGCATTTGATCCTTCTTGAACCCTCTGTAAAAAAAATTGAGGGAGCATTGTTAGCATAATGGAAGTACATCAAGTTATAAAAAAAATAGTAATTACAGAAAAAAGCACTACGGCGCGGGAAGAATCGAATAAATATTTTTTCGAAGTCGATCGCAAAGCAAATAAAGTTGAAATCAGCAAAGCAGTCGAGAAACTGTTTAAAGTCAAGGTTGCTGATGTCCGTGTTATAAACGTTTTAGGAAAGAAGAAGAGAATGGGCCGGATTGTGGGGCAAAAGAGTTCCTGGAAAAAAGCGATCGTAACCCTCGCCGCCGGTAATCGTATTGAAATTGCCGAAGGCGTATAAGAAATAGTTTAAGGATTAAGCTAATGGGAATTATCAAGTATAAACCAACATCACCGGGCAGAAGATTTCAGAGTGTTTCTGATTTTGCAGAGATTACTTCTTCTGAACCGGTAAAAAGCCTGTTGAAGCCCTTGAAGAGGACAGGTGGCCGCAATTGCCATGGTAGAATTACATCCCGGTTTATTGGCGGTGGTCATAAACGTAAATATCGAGTAATAGATTTTTGCCGTAACAAGGCTGATATACCGGCCAAGGTTGCCGCAATCGAATATGACCCCAACAGATCTGCTAGAATCGCTCTGCTCAATTATCGTGATGGTGAAAAAAGATATATTGTCGCTCCGGCGCAGATCAATGTTGGAGATGTTCTGGTCAGCGGTGATAAAGCTGATATTAAACCGGGCAATGCTGTTCCGTTGAAATATATTCCTTTGGGATCGTTGATTCATAATGTTGAATTAAAGGTTGGTCGCGGCGGACAATTGATCAGATCCGCCGGAGCGTATGGTCAGTTAATGGCCAAAGAAGGAAGTTATGCTCAGGTTCGGCTTCCGTCGGGTGAAGTGCGCAAAATATTTATTGAGTGCATGGCAACAATTGGACAAGTGGGAAACAACGAACATGAAAACATTAGTCTCGGTAAAGCGGGACGAAAGCGGTGGTTAGGCAAAAAGCCGCATAATCGCGGTGTCGTAATGAACCCGGTTGATCATCCGATGGGCGGCGGAGAAGGTAAGTCGTCAGGCGGCAGACATCCCTGCACACCATGGGGTGTGCCGACAAAGGGTCATAAAACACGAAAAAACAAGAGTACTGATAAATACATTGTTAAGAGAAGGGGTTAAAAAGCGTGGCACGTTCGATCAAAAAAGGTCCATATATTGAAGAAAGGTTGCTGACCAGGATCAGGAAAATGGAAGCAGAGGGCAACAAAAATGTAATCAAGACCTGGTCGCGTCGTTCAACTATAACTCCGGAACTAATTGGCTACACCTTTGCAGTGCATAACGGGAAAAAATTCATTCCGGTCTATGTGACAGAGAATATGGTGGGACATAAATTAGGTGAGTTTGCGCCGACAAGAATATTTTATTCACATTCGGGTGATCGGAAGACTAAAGTCCGCGCTTAAGTGCTTAAATGCGGATAAGTTTGGGGTTGAGAGAAATGGAAGTAAAAGCAGTTGTAAAATATGTAAGAATGTCACCGCAGAAAGTCAGACTTGTGGTTGATTTAGTAAGAGGGAAAAAGGTGCGGGAAGCACGTAATATTCTTCTTTATACAAGAAAATACGCAGCGGGCATAATTGCCAACGTTTTAAAATCAGCTGTGGCCAATGCAGCCCAGAATCCCAACATTGACGAAAATATTCTTTACATAAAGGAAATCTTCGTGGATCAGGGACCGTCATTAAAGCGTTGGCGGGCTGCTGCGCAAGGAAAGGCGTCGCCGATTAAAAAGAAAAGTTCACATATTACAGTTATTTTGGACGAAATGTAAGGAGGATTACATTGGGTCAGAAAGTTAACCCTGTAGGATTACGATTAGGCTACATTAAAAAGTGGCAATCAGTATGGTTCGCCAATAAAAAATATAGCGAAATGTTGCATGAAGATTTGCAGATCAGAAAGTATCTTAAGAAAAAGCTTTATCATGCAGGGATTTCTAAAATTGAGATTGAACGGGCAGCTAATAAAGCCAAGGTAAATATTTATTCCGCCAGGCCTGGTGTAATCATCGGAAAAAAAGGTTCAGAAATCGAAAAGCTGAAATCTGAAATTGAGAAGTTTTCGCAGGCGGAAATTATCATTAATATTCTGGAAGTACGTAAGCCGGAAGTGGATGCCCAGCTTGTTGCGGAAAATGTTGCCATGCAGCTGGAAAAAAGAGTCGCGTTTCGTCGCGCGATGAAAAAATGTGTCGGTTATGCTTTAAAATTTGGTGCCAAGGGAATAAAAATAGCCTGCTCCGGAAGATTAGGCGGTGCGGAAATGTCACGGTCGGAATGGTATCGTGAAGGCCGTGTGCCATTGCATACTTTGCGCGCGGATATTGATTATGGATTTACCGAAGCACATACTGCTTACGGATTGATAGGCGTTAAGGTTTTTATTTTCCATGGAGAAATTTTACCGACGAAGAATGAAAAATAATATTCTTCTTGCCTGCGGAAGAAAGAATCACGTAGTGGGGAACAACGGGAGTTTTAGCTTATGTTAATGCCGAAAAGGGTAAAATATAGAAAGTTGCAAAAGGGCCGAATGGGCGGAAAAGCAACAAGAGGAAGCTCTATAGCTTTTGGTGAATATGGATTGCAGGCGGCAGAATGCGGTTGGATTACCGCCAGACAGATCGAAGCCGCACGTATTGCAATGACTCGTCATGTTAAACGTGGCGGTAAAATCTGGATCAGAGTATTTCCTCATAAATCAGTGACGAAAAAACCAGCTGAAACCCGTATGGGTAAGGGGAAAGGCGCTCCTGAAGGATGGGTAGCTGTGGTTAAACCCGGTTCAGTTCTTTATGAAATGGAAGGTGTAACCAGAGAAGTGGCCAAAGAAGCATTCCGCCTGGCGGCGCATAAATTATCTATTGCTACCAAGTTTTTATCAAGGGAGATATCTGATGAAAATTAAAGAAATCAGAGCTCTTGATATCAACGAGCTCAAACAAAAGACTGCTGAATTAAAGGAAGAGCTTTTTCGCTTGAATATCAGGCATGCATCCGGACAGTTGGAATCAACCGCGGTGTTGGGGCGCTTCCGTAAAGACATTGCCCGCATTAAGACGGTACTGAAGGAAAAGGAGGGGGGCAATTAAACATGGCTGAGAGAGGAAATAAACGTACTATTAAAGGCGTAGTTGTAAGTGGTAAAATGGATAAAACAATTGTGGTTAAAACGGAACATTTAGTGAAACATCCTGTTTTCCATAAGTACGTGCGTAAACACGTTAGATACAAGGCCCATGATGAGCAAAACCAGTGTAAAGTGGGAGATATAGTTATGATTATTGAAACGCGACCAGTGAGCAAAGAAAAACGCTGGCGGATGCTGGAAATTTTGGAAAAAGCGAAATAGATAAATTAACTTGTCTTAAACAAGTAGTTTGATGGGGTTTTTTTATGATTCAAATGCAGACAGTACTAAATGTTGCGGATAATTCCGGTGCCAAGAAAGTTGCTTGTATTAAAGTGCTTGGTGGATCGAAACGGCGTTACGCAAGCTTGGGTGATGTTATCGTGGTTTCGGTAAAAGAAGCAATTCCGAATTCCAAGGTTAAAAAAGGCGATGTGATGAAAGCGGTTATCGTACGTACTGTCAAAGAAGTAAAAAGGCCGGATGGTTCTTATTTGAAGTTTGATGACAATTCGGCGGTTTTAATTTCCAACCAGTTGGAACCCATTGGAACAAGAATTTTTGGACCTGTTGCTCGTGAATTGAGAGCCAAACAGTTTATGAAAATTATATCTCTGGCTCCGGAAGTTTTGTAAAAATGTTTTGCAGAGGAATAAAATGAGCTTAAGCAAATTTAGAAAAGGGGATACTGTTAAAATTCTTGCCGGTAAAGATAAAGGCAAGACAGGTAAAGTATTGACGATTATTCCCGAGAAGGACAGAATAGTAATAGAGAAAGTTAATTTGATTAAGAAGCATAAGAGACCTGATCAAAAAGGTAAGGGTGGTATTGTAGAAAAAGAGGGATCGGTTCATATATCCAAAGTTGGTTTGTTGTGCACCAAATGCAATACAACTGTCAGGATAAAAAGTAAGGTCCTTGAAGATGGTAAAAAGGTACGTTTGTGCAGCAAATGCAATGATGTAATAAATGTGGGTTAGAGGAAAATGGCAAGATTAAAGGATTATTATTCAAAAACAGTAGTTCCTGCTCTGATTAAAAAGTTTAATTACAAAAATCCGATGCAAGTGCCTAAGATGGAAAAAATAGTCATCAATATGGGGCTTGGCGAAGCCATTTCCAATGTAAAAATTATTGATGGCGCCGTGCTGGAATTGGCTGCGATTACCGGACAAAAACCGATAGTGAACAAGGCAAAGAAATCCATAGCGACGTTTAAGTTAAGGCAGGGCATGCCCATAGGTTGTTCAGTTACCTTGAGAAAAAACAATATGTATGAGTTTTTTGATCGCCTGGTTAATGCCGCTCTGCCCAAGGTGAGGGATTTTCGCGGAATATCGCCTAATGCTTTTGACGGCCGGGGTAATTTTTCTATTGGTTTGCAGGAGCAAACTATTTTCCCTGAGATTGAATATGATAAAGTGGAAAAAGTTAAAGGAATGAACATTACCATCGTGACTTCAGCAAAAACAGATGGGGAAGCCAGGATTTTACTAGAGCTGATGGGTGTGCCTTTTAAGCGTTAAATAAGAGATTTCCAGAGGAGCTTGGTGTGGCAAAGAATTCATTAATTGCAAAAGCGAAAAGAGAGAATAAATTTTCCGTAAGAGATTATAACCGGTGCCCGCTTTGCGGCCGGCCGCGAGCATATTACAGAAAATTTGATATGTGCCGAATCTGTTTGCGTAAACTTTCCCTGCAGGGAGAACTTCCCGGGGTAATAAAATCGAGCTGGTAACTTTAGTTTAAGGAGAAACAACATGGGGATGACCGATCCTATTGCCGATATGTTAACTAGAATTAGAAACGCAAATAAAGCTCGTTTTAAAACAGTTAATATTAATATGTCCCAGATGAACATTAATATTGCCAAAGTATTAAAGAAGTCGGGATACATCAATAATTACGACAAGGTAAAAAATGAAAAGGGACAGCAGATGCTGGAAATAGTTCTTAAATATCCTGATGCCAAGCGTACTGTGATTACAAATATTAAAAGAGTTAGTAAGCCGGGGCGGAGGGTTTATGTTGCTTCTGACAGCATCCCTAAAGTTTTAAATGGTTTTGGAATTTCTATTCTCTCCACTTCAAACGGTGTTATTACTGATGCGGAAGCCAGAGAATTGAGGGTTGGTGGAGAAGTTCTTTGTAACGTTTGGTAATAATGGTATTAATCAGGAGCATTTTTTCATGTCGAGAATAGGTAAGAAACCGATAACATTTCCCAAAAATGTTAAAATCAGCCAAAGTGCTGATATAGTTAAAGTGGAAGGACCCAAAGGAACTCTTTCTTCTAAATTGCCGGAAGGAATTACTGTGGCAATAGGCGAAGGAAATATTGTGGTGGAAAGAAAATCGGAAGAACTAAGTGCGCGGGCTTATCATGGTTTAGCCAGAACCTTAATCGGAAACATGGTTCAAGGTGTCAGCGCCGGTTTTGAAAAAAAACTGGAAATATCAGGAGTCGGGTATCGTGCTGAACTTAGTGGAAACAATCTAAAATTTGTTTTAGGTTTTTCTTCTCCGGTAGAATACAATATTCCCAAGGGAATAGACATTAAGTTGGACAAACAGGTTAATATAGTCGTCTCCGGTATTGATAAACAATTGGTGGGTCGGGTTGCAGCGGAAATAAGATCATTGAAAAAACCGGAGCCTTACAAGGGTAAAGGCATTAAGTATGCTGACGAGTATATTAAACGTAAAGCTGGTAAATCGGCTGAGCGTGCTTAATTAAGTAAAAAATTATATTGCCATAAAGAGGTGGAACATTGGCTTCCAAAAAGACATTAAAAGTTAGAAAAAAGAGAGAAAAAAGAATAAGAGGCAAAATTACCGGAACACAGGAAAAGCCTCGTCTTTCCGTATTTCGGAGTGAAAAGCATATTTATGCCCAAGCCATTAACGATACACAGGCAAGTACCCTGGCAACGGCATCTACTTTGTGCAAAGAGTTAGCCTCAAAGATTAAAGGCAAGAAAAAAGTAGATGTAGCAAAGGAAGTGGGCAAGTTGATTGCGGAGAGATTAAAAGCTCTGGGCGTTGAAAAAGTGATTTTTGATCGGGGAAGATTTCTTTATCATGGCCGTGTGAAGGCGTTAGCCGACGCTGCCCGGGAAAATGGTCTTAAATTTTAAATTTTATTAAATAAAAAAGATAATAAAGGAAGAATCGTTGGATAAGAGATCTGATAATAGAGAAATGAAAGATGCGGAGTTCCTTGACAGAGTTGTTGCCATTAACAGGACGGCAAAAGTAGTCAAAGGTGGCAGAAGGTTCCGTTTTAGTGCGATCGTGGTTGTCGGCGATGGCAATGGAATGATCGGAACAGGATTAGGTAAAGCTCATGAGGTGCCGGAAGCTATTCGTAAGGGAATGGATATGGCTAAAAAAAATATGGTGAAAGTTGCCGTTTTAGCAAAGACGATTCCTTATGAAGTGATAGGTCGCTCCGGTGCTGGAAAAGTTTTATTAAAACCGGCATCCGCAGGTACCGGGTTGATTGCCGGAGGCGCTGTGAGAGCGGTATTGGAAGTTGCGGGTGTCCATAATATTTTGACGAAATGTCTGGGATCTCATAATCCTCATAATTTGGTCAAAGCAACTCTTGATGGCCTTTGCCAGTTAAGAGATCCAGCGGAAATTGCTACGCAAAGAGGCAAATAGTCGTATCAATATATTCGATGAGGTAACTTAAAGTGGCTAAAATGTTAAAAATTAAAAAAGTAAGAAGTGTAATCGGCCGTCCTGAAAAACAAAGAAAGATTTTAAAGGGCATGGGTCTGAACAAATTAAATAGCACTGTAACTTTAGTTGATACTCCGCAGGTTCGCGGTATGGTAAATAAAGTTATTCATTTAGTTTCTATGGAAGAGTCAGAGGAGTAGTATATGGATTTGAGTACGCTTAGGGCTCCGGCCGGTGCAACGAAAAAGAGAAAACGGGTGGGGCGTGGCGATGCATCCGGTCATGGTGGAACATCCGGAAAAGGCGATAAGGGACAAAAAGCCCGTTCCGGTGGAAAGGTAAGAGCCGGATTTGAAGGCGGACAAATGCCGATGTCTCGCAGATTACCGAAGCGTGGTTTCCGTAATCCTTTCCGTGAAAGATTCGTCGCAGTAAATCTTACTGATTTGTGCCGAAAGTTTAGCAAAGGCGCAGTTATTGATGAAACAGCTCTTTTGAACAGCGGCATTGTAAAGAAAAAAGGCGATAAAATAAAAATCCTGGCTAAAGGCGAAATTGATTTCCCTGTAACTATAAAAATAGCCAAAATTAGTAAAGCCGCGAAAGATAAAATTACCGTCGCCGGCGGTTCAATAGAAGAGGTAATATAATTTGTTAGAAGGGCTGGGCAGCGTATCCAAGGTTCCTGAACTGCAGAGAAGAGTTTTGTTTACAATTCTTCTTCTTGCTGTTTATCGTATTGGTGTATATATACCGACGCCGGGAATTGATAATGTGGCCCTATTAGCTTATTTTGAACATGCCAAAGGTTCATTATTTGGCTTGATGGACATGTTTGCCGGTGGCGCTTTTAGTAATTTTTCTATTTTTGCGTTGGGCATTATGCCCTACATTAGCGCTTCAATTATTTTGCAGTTATTAACTATTGCCGTTCCTCATTTGGAGAAGCTTTCTAAAGAAGGTGAAAGTGGACGGCGCAAAATTACACAATATACCCGTTACGGAACAGTTCTCTTAAGTATGATCCAGGGTTTTGGTATTGCTTACGGTTTACAACAAATGGCCGGTCCCTCAGGAGCTCCCATTGTTTTGCAGTCGGGTTGGTCTTTTATAATTATGACCGTTATTACCTTAACATCAGGCACTGCTTTCATCATGTGGCTTGGTGAAACGATTACTGAAAAAGGAATTGGTAACGGGATATCTTTGATAATTTTTGCCGGTATTGTTTGTCGTATTCCTGCTGCGATCGGCAATACTTACAGATTGGCGACTGCCGGTGAGCTTGGGGTACTGGTTATCCTGTTGATTGCCGCGCTGATGGTAGCCGTTGTCGGAGCGATTGTTTTTGTGGAAGCAGGACAACGCCGCATTCCGGTGCAGTATGCTAAAAGAATAGTAGGGCGTAAAATGTATGGTGGTCAAACCACGCATTTACCGCTGAAGGTCAATACAGCGGGTGTTATTCCTCCGATTTTTGCTTCTTCAGTAATAATGTTTCCGGCAACCATTGCTAATTTCGCACCGCACGGCTTGATAAAAGATATTGCCGGATATTTAATGCCTGGACGGCTGGGATATGAAGTTCTTTATGTAATTTTCATCTTTTTCTTCTGTTTTTTTTATACGGCAGTCACTTTTAAACCGGATGATGTTGCTGAGAATATGAAAAAATTTGGCGGTTATGTTCCCGGAATAAGGCCAGGCAAGAAAACTGCTGAATATATCGAAAATGTATTGGAGAAACTTACTTTTAGCGGCGCTATTTACGTTTCCATAGTTTGCGTTTTGCCCAGCGTTTTAATTACTCAGTTAAATGTTCCTTTTTATTTTGGCGGTACGGCGCTTTTGATTGTTGTCGGTGTCGCTATGGATACGGCGAGTCAGATTGAGTCGCATCTGCTGACAAGGCAATATGAAGGATTTATGAAAAAAGGACATATTGCTCGCAGGAGATAGCGGAAGATTATCATGGTAATTCTGAAGCTTCCGGATGAAATTGAAAAAGCGAGAACAAGTAATCGCATTGTTGCCGAGGTTTTAAACAGGCTTAGAGAAAAAGTAAAACCCGGTGTAAGGACAAGGGAGCTGGATAAACTTGCCGCGGAAATTGCGGATAAAAGAGGCGCAAAACCGGCTTTTAAAGGTTACAATGGTTATCCTTACGCTCTTTGTGTGTCGGTAAATGAAGTTGTCGTGCATGGCATGCCTTCAGAGAGGATCCTTGAAGAAGGCGACATTGTAGGACTTGATTTCGGGGTTTGCTATCAGGGTTTTTTCGGTGATGCAGCCATAACGTTGCCTTTAGGCAGGGTGACACAGAAAGCTTCAAGGCTGATGCAGGTCACCGAACAGAGTTTATACGCGGGTATAGAGCAAGCTAAGGCTGGCAACAGATTGGGCGACATATCCGCCGCTGTGCAGGATATAGTGGAGGCGGCAGGTTATTCAGTAGTGCGGGATTTTGTCGGCCATGGAATAGGTAAAAGTCTGCATGAAGAACCGCAAATTCCCAATTTTGGCAAAAAAGGGCGCGGGATTGAACTGAAAAGCGGAATGATTCTGGCTATTGAGCCGATGGTCAATGAAGGAAACTATAAGGTAGAAATATTACCTGACGGTTGGACGGTAGTTACAAAAGATGGAAGCTTGTCGGCTCATTTTGAACAT
>JQDQ01000155.1 GCA_000747625.2 Smithella sp. SCADC | reverse complement strand
CGGTTATCACAGATGGTCAATTTTCGGTTGACATTCCCACTGCGCCTCAATACGTGCGAGAAGATCCAAATTCTCAATGGATAAGGACTGTTCTCCTCCCTTGCGGAGAAGATTTTCTGCTTCATCAAGGTTTCCGCTCATAACAAGGTTTTGCGCGGTTAGAAAATCAAGGTCGAAACTAGATTCCGAATTATCAGTTTTTTGTTCCTTTGCCTTAAAATTAACATCGTTTGTCTTCATTTTACTTGAGCACCCCTGACTGATATCCCCGCTCTATTTCGGCAGAGATTTCCTCCGGCAGTTGATGAAGCAATTGGCGAACCACATTTCTTAATCCATTAATGTTCTCTTTTTCAATATATTCATAACCTTGATTGAATAAGCGGTCAGCCGCGTCCGTGTCTTGCATCTTGTCTCGCTGCTTTTCTAAATATCTGAAGTACCCAACCCAAAACGAAGGTTGCGCGAATCGAATTTCACAACGCAGATCAATAATCTGTTGTATTTTTTTCTGTAACGGCGTGGCGCGTTGCTGTGAAATTAGCTCTTCCATCTGCTCGCGTAGTCTGTCTGCACGTTCTTGATGTTCAGATAAATCATCTTCCTCAATCATTTCATCTAGACCATCCATTAATTCGTTGGCCTCTTTAACGAGAGCTGGCCATTTCATTAAATCCTCTGCTTTATCGAGATCTACCCGGAGATCTAAAAGACACTTCTGGGCTTGCTTTGCAGCACCATCATCTGCGCGTCCCGCATCCAGAAGTTTTTCTATTTCTTCAATCTTACTTGATTCCTCAATATCTTCGACTAATACCGCAACACTTTTTGATCCCATATCATTTGCTTTATCAACAATTTCTTCACATCGACGTTTTTCCAGCTCAAATTGTTTCTTAAGCTCTTTATATTTTGGAAGTTCTGTGGCACTCACAATCACTGTTTCAAATTCTTCATCGAGCATCGGCACAAACGCTTTCGCCTTTAGAATCCTTGACGCATCATATATGAGAGTTACTTCTATTTCTGTTCCTGCCGGCATATCTCTTCTTATTTTTGTTCCTTTAATCTCTAAGGCACCCAACAAGAGATTATGGTCGGCTTTCTCGTTTTCTCCTTCCACAAACGGCACTTTTAAAACTTCACCGCTTTCTCCTTTATGTACAGGATGCGACGTTCTGAATACTTTTGTTTTCTTTGCCGGGAGTTGTCCTCCTTTACTGAAGAATACCTCCCTATCATTATTGGAGAGAGCAATAGCAATGGAATTGATAATTGGCTGTTCAGAAATAACACCAGCTCCCGTAATCGTATAAACAACAGTATCCGGGACGATAGTTTTTAAGCTGCCCATAGGATCCAATAGCTCAATGGCATAGGTATTTCTCACTCCTTTTTCTGCCTGAAGACGCAATCTAAACTTGCCATCAGATTTTATTTTAATTTTACCACTTCGCCAACCAATCAAAGATTTTGCATCTTCAGTGCGATTGACTAATTCAACTGTAAAACCTTCTAAAGAAGAATTGTCTGGTGATTTTATTTCTCCCCGCACATCGGGATCTTTGTCGGGCCCCATTGTTTTGTATGCAAGATTTACATTGAACTGGCCAGCCCCCGCCTTAGGTGCGGCTTTACCCACAATTCGCTGAGTACCGGCAAACACGGCTGCACCACGGGAAACGACGGTGAGAGGATTTACGCCGCTATAATCAATCTGGATCCCTAAACTGGACTGAAGAATTTCACGAAAATAAGGAGCCAATGTTGGACCGCCGATAAGGATCAATCTTTCGATTGCACTTGGGCTGAGTTTTGCTTCCTGCAAGACGTTTTTACATATTTCCACAGAACGCATGATGAAAGGCTCTGCAACACTAACCAGCGCATTGCGTTTAAGTGTAAAATTATACTCAATCTCTTCACTTTGATTATCTTTGATTCCAGTAATTTCAATTTGAACTTCGTTATTACGAGAAAGTTCAATCTTTGCTTCCTCTGTAGTTCTCTTGATTTTAGCTAATGCGCTGCGCCATTTCACGTTACCACGTGAAAAATCCGGCAGATCATAATTATTGACTAATTCAGGAATTATTAGTTGTTCAATGATTGCCCAATCAATATCCGACCCACCAAGAGTATTATTGCCACCATGCTTTACTACGTTGATATTGCCATCTTCAGCCTTTATGATGGCGGAATCAAAGGTTCCGCCTCCAAAGTCATAGGCAAACCAGTATTCTTTTGTAACATCGATTTGAAACCCGTAAGCCAAGGCTGCCGCGACCGGCTCCTGAAGCAAAGGACTTTGGGAAAAACCGGCAAGCTCTGCTGCTTTCATTGTCGCAACGCATTGCACTTGTTTAAAAGCCGCAGGAACTGTTATCACCGCAGCCTGCATATCTTCACCTAAACGTTGCTGGACGTCTCCACGTAAACTCTTTAGTACTTCAGCAGATAACTCTTCGGGCTTCATTGTACGTCCGGAACTTTTAAATTCATATTTATGATCGGTGCCCATCAGACGCTTAAATTCGATATAGGCGTCTTGGGCTGATTTTTCGTCTTCTTGTCTGTTTTTAGCTCGGAACCCTATTTGTATTTGCCCTTGCTTATTTATAAAAACGGCCGACGAAGTTATGTCCATGTTGTCATTGTTCTTGATGATTTCCGTATCTGCACCTTTCAGGACGGCAATTGCACTATTTGTTGTACCTAGGTCTATTCCAAAATCGATGGTTGTTCTGCTCATTTTATATTCTCCTTTTCAAAATTATACCTTTTCAGGTGTGCCAACGATCACTTCTCCCATTTGAATGAGGCGACCATGTAGTGCGACAGAAGGTTTGATAGTTTCTTTAATCTCTTCACTGGTTAATCCCGAAGTTGGTTCAAAGCTCACAACGTTTAATGCCATGCCTGAGTCATACGCAAGTCCAACAGCGGGAACTATAATTTTAATGCCCATCTCTGTGAGTGATTCAATAATGCCTTCTATATGACGATAGACACGTTTCATTTCCTCTTTGGCCTCGCCCGTATCAGAATCAACCATTTTATTTTGGGCACGCCACGCATTCGTTGCAATAGATGCCAAGACCTTTAGGTCAATCTGAGGAGTTTTAATTTCCGGCTTATGACTAACTTCTGACGCTTTGTGCATCTTCGCCATTTGTGCCTTGAGCTGATGGTTTTCGTCTATGATTGCGTGCAGACCGGTTACGTCAACCCTTATAGGCAAATTAAATTCATTTGGCGGAGGAATGTTAAAGGCTCTTAATACATTATTGCCGGTTTGGTTCACCATCGTCTTTTGCCCCGGGTTTGCTTGATCTTCTTCCTTTTACTCATAGACAAATCCTTTTTAAAATAGAAGTTCAGTATTGTTAATGCTAAATTTCAGGGTCAAAGCTTTTCCCCTTTGTATTACCTATTTGTTTTGCAAATTATGACGCCGTATCTTTTCATTTACCTCATCGAGAAGGTTGCTGTATTCTCTATAGAGTTTTTTTCGCTCTCTGACCAACGAATTAAAGGACGGAATAAGATTGTTGTATTCTTCTATCATATTAGAATCTTGGTAAGATTTCATTCTTTGTTTATAATCATCAAGGCGTCCGTCAATATCTTTAATCTGTGTTTCCAATTGATTCACTTGTGTCTTCCCATTTTCGATTTCTACGGCTAAAGCGCTTTGAGTAGATGTGTTATCATAGGATGGTACAGGTGATGAAACGCTAGGGCTTTGAGAGGAAGGAGTTTCCTGATATGTTGTTCCTGAATTGTTTTGAGACATAAAAGAAAATATGAATATGGCCATTAGTATTAGCGATATACCCAGGTGCCATTTATCAAAAGTACGTAAATGTTCTTTTCCAAAAAATCGATAGCCATTATTGATAGCGATTACTCTATAGCGACATATGGGAAAAACTGGAATGAATAAGATTGTAAAATAGTATGTAGATAGGTACGAACCCGTTTCTTGATCGGTATCCGTTGATCCATATAGCCTGAAACCTATACCGTAAAATGTGCTAAGAGATGGTGCTGAAGAAATAGGAGATAAATTCTCCATTTTTTCGTTCTTTTTTACAATTGAAAGATTTTTCTCAATACGACTTTTCACTTCTTGGCTTGTTGCATATTTTAGAGCTTCCTCAAGAATCTTAACGCTTGGCTTCCATTTGTCAGTTTTGTTTCCATAACTAACAGCACAAAAATCCAATGAGAGCGCTATCTGATCCTTTCCACGTAATACAATTTCATCAGGGACATTCGCAGAAGATAATTTTAATATAAGATGGGGAGCTTCACTAATAACATGCTGAGCTTCTTCAGCCGCAGAATATGGGTTTTTTTCTACATTCTCAGCTACCGTTTTGCAAAAGTCATAAATTGGAGATAGATATTTATTAATCACAACTTTTGACCGCTCATCCGCAAGATGTTCCTTGGCCTCTTTGGAAACCGCATACTTTAAAGCATTATCCAGTATCTCAAGACAGGTCTTCCAATCTTCTGTTTCCCCTGCATAGGCAATCTGACATGTAAGACATGCTTCCGCCACTTGATCACAAAGATCGATCCGCTCATGGTCTTTAGGGGGTAGTACAGTCTGAATTACCTTCAGGGGTTCCGAGACTGATTGCAAAAGTTCAAGCGCTGCTTGTGCCGCTTGAGCTGGTTCTTTTTTTGCTATGGATATAGCTATCTCAACGGCACTGTCCACACGGGTTTTTAGTGGTTTTGTTATTATAGACAATGTTTTAGAGACATCATCTTTCCCCTGGTGGGTCTCTTTCATATAGATGATGTGATTTGTTGCTTGAGATAACTTACCCTTCTCTGCAAAATCAATAGCCAGCATGGCATTGATTTTATCCATGGCCTCAGGCAGTGTAGCACATAAGCGACGGGTAAAACCGGTTGTAAGCCGCGGGTCGTCAATTGTGCGAATTCTATCGGCTATCAAACTCCACAATTCATCATCGTCAACAAGATCTTCCCACCATTTGAAACAGGTGCGCCAATCCTTCGATATTGCATTTAGTGCTTCAGCCGATAGATCGTGGTCAAGAGCTTTAATCTCTGAATCAATGGCTTTAAGGTGATGAAAAACGGCAAGATTATGTTTTGCAATTGTGCACTGAGGCGCATTATTGTCTGATAAGGCGTCCGACCATATTTTTTGAGCTTTGTCAGGATCGCAATGTCTGAGTGCATCCAGAGCAGAATCGTTTTCGCTTTTGCACCAGTCTAAAGGCCAAAACCAGAAGAATTCATCGATAATTCTCTTTTCTGGATCTTGAATTCTTTGGGCAGCTTCGCGTATTTGATCGATATTGGGCATAGGATTAAGTGCAAAAGCATGATTAAGCTCATCCCCAAGATCATTCATTTCTGCGGCAAATCTCAAGTCCTCAAATCGACGTTTGAAGTCGCGCGGAGATGCATCTATATGGATACCACTGATGCGAAAGACATTTTGTTGATAAAGTTTGGGAGTACACGCATCAAGGAGAGCTTTGCATTCTTTATTATCGTGTAGACGATCGCCAACCGTTCTTGACTTTCCCTTCTTGGAATCCGCTGTGGTTTTTGTAGTTCTTTGCTCCGAAACAGACTCACTTTCATCCTTGTCGACTTTAGCACCTTTGGCTTTCATCTGATCCAGATTTTTCTGAGCATTTGCGTGTCCTTTCTCAGCTGCTTTGCGATACCACTTCATAGCCTCAGCATCGCTCTGTGGAACACCTTTGCCGTTTAGGTAGACCCAGCAGCCCAGATTATACTGGGCATCAGCATTCCCTTGCTCAGCAGCTTTGAGCCACCATTTAACCGCCTCAGCATCGTCCTGCGGAACACCTTTGCCATTTTGATACATCCAACCCAAACTATTCTGGGCATTCGCATTACCTTGTTCAGCGGCCTTCCGACGCCACTTCGCAGCCTCAGTATCGTCCTGCGAAACACCTTTGCCGTTTCGGTACATCCAGCCCAGATTATTCTGGGCATCAGCATTTCCCTTATCACCCATTCTAGTCAAAGAATTCAGGGCAACTGCGAACCCCTGCTCAGCTGACTTATGATACCATCTCGCGGCCTCATAATCGCTTTGCGGAACACCTTTCCCGTACTCGTACATGAGCCCCACATTGTTTTGGCCATTTGCGTCACCTAGCTCAGCTGCCCTGCGAAAACACTTCAAGGCTTCGATGTCATCTTGCGGAACACTTGTTCCGTTATAGTACATAACTCCTATATTGTTATAGGCATCTGCGTTTCCCTGTTCCGCAGACTTACGATACCATTTCAAGGCCTCAGTATAGTCCTGTGGAACACCTTCACCTTGAGCATAACGCACTCCCAGATTGAACTGGGCAGTTGCGTCACCCTTCTCGGCTGCTTTACGATACCGACTCACATCCTCGACATCATCGGGCGGGACATCATCAGAAATATCATCTTGATAATCCTCAAAATCATCGTCTGGCGAAATTTTACCTTCTTCGTACATCAAGTCCAACTTATTCTGGGCTTCTGCGTTTCCCTGTTCCGCAGCTTCACGATACCATTTTGCAGCTTCATGATAATCTTCATCTACACATTGACCCCAATAGTATATTTCACCAAGCTGATATTGAGCATCAGCTTGTCCCTGTCCCGCAGCCTTACGATACCATTTAATGGCTTCTTCGTTATCTTCATCCACACCTTTGCCAGTAAAGAACATATTTCCCAGACGATATTGTGCATCCGCATTTCCCTGCTCAGCAGCCTTACGACACCGACTCACATCCTCGACATCATCCGGTGGGACATCACCATCGTCCACTGAAACGAACTCATAGCGTGATTGGCCATCACCCGTATCGTCATTTTGTTGTATTTCACGCAAATTAGACTGAGCATCCACATTCCCCTGTTCCGCCGATTTACGATACCACTTTACAGCCTCGCTGTTGTTCTGTGAAACACCGTGACCGTTTTGGAACATTAATCCCAAACTGTTTTGTGCAACCGCATCACCTTGTATTGCTGCTTTATGATACCATCTTACAGCCTCAGCATAGCTTCTTTGAATACCATTACCATTTTGATACATCTTGCCTAATTCCCTTTGAGCAGACTTATGACCTTGTTCCGCCGCCTTGCGATACCATGTAATAGCCTTGACAACGTCATTGGAAATAATATCATCTTTACTCCAGTTGTATAAGTATTCCTTGTACAATCCGCCTAGCTCATACTGGGCACCTGCATCTCCCCGCTCAGCCATCATGATTATTTTTTTTATTTCAGACGGTTCTGGTTTTTTTCGTCCTATACTCATTAAGACCTTTCCTAATATTCTTAATACTTATTCAGGAGCTCACTATACTAATGCATCGAAGGTGTCTGGCACATTATGATTCCGTTATAAACGCTTCTTTTTAATCACATACTTATTCCGCACCGCCATAATCGCACCTGGTTCGCATATTTCTGGCGCAGTGAAGGCGACTTATTGAATGCCTCTTCCATGATGTCAGCGGCTTCGAACAAACGGCCATCTTCCTTAGCCTTTTTGAGTGCCAAATTTGCCAGTTTATTGCCCGCCTCTTGATCAATCGGCGAATGAGCACCGAACCCGCTTTTTGATTCTCCTAAAGAGGCTTTCTTGATTGGGAGCGATTTTTTGGAAGGGGCTGGTTTCTTCCAGCTTTTGAGAGCATCAAGCAATTCTCTTGCATTCTGATAGCGTTTTGGGGGATTCAATTCTAAGCAACGTAGGATCAATTTCTCGATTACAGGATCTGCTTCTATATTCCAGAAACTTGGTGGCACAAGTTCTTTTTCAAAAGCCTTTTTATTAGACCAGCCGAGATCACTATCCACTTCAAATGGAAGTTTGTCCGTGAGCATCATATAAAGTGTAACACCAAGTGCCCACACATCACCGGCACATGAATCAGCCTTTTTCTTTAAAAACGCTTCAGGCGGCTTGAAAGCAAGCGTACCAGCAGCTGTGGCCATTAGTGTAAGTGGATTGACTTTCTTTGCCAGTCCGAAGTCACTCACACGTGCCCGTAATCCGTCGGCCTCATATCCGATAAGAATATTTTGCGGTTTTATATCGCGATGAATAACAGGGGGATCTTCATCATGTGCCACAGCCAGTCCACGGCATACCTGCAACATGATGTCTACAGTCGTTTCAACAGGAATAAAGTTTGTCCCGTATGAACGCCAGAACTTGTCAAGACTACCGCCGGAAACATTCTCCATTGTGAAATAACCGCAAGTACCCTTGGGTGATTCGAAAATATTTGCGTCAAAGACGCGCACAATATTGGGGTGACCGATTCGGGAAAGCAAAATAGCCTCGCCCAGCATTTCTTCTATTTCTCCCTGTGTCATCCCGACGCGTTTGAAAAGCTTCATAGCTTGACGACCAAGGAATTTGTGTTTGACGCGATATACTTCGGCGAAGGCACCTTCTCCAAGAAATCTTTCAACTTCGTAAGTGTCTTTGATATTATCGCCTTCATTAATTATCGGCATAGGCTCACTCTATATGAAGTTAGCGAATTTTATAGCGGGATAATAATAATTCCCTCACTACCACAAACAGCTTTCCAGTTTGAACATTGTTTCAACTCGCCACTTAATATTAAATCGCTTAGCGGAATTTGAACGAGCCTTTCAACTGCCCTGCGCAGTTCTCTTGCTCCACACTCTATGTTGTACCCCATCTGAGCAACAAATTTTGCGGCATCCTCTTCAATCTTGAGTGTGACATTATATTTTGCTTTTACATTATCACTAATCTCAGTAAGCATTGGTTTCAGGATTCGTCTGATATGGTCTTCATTTAGCGATCCAAAAATAATAATTTCATTTATACGGTTAATAAATTCAGTGCGAAAATACTTCTGAACCTCTTCCATGACAGCGGCCTTTAAATCCGCGTTATCCTTGTTTCCAAATCCTATTTTGTCGATATTCTTATCCGCAGAAATGTTTGACGTCATGATAAAGATTGCATTCCTTGCATCAGCAGTTCTGCCCTTTGCGTCAGTGAGACGGCCCTCATCAAACAATTGAAGGAATAGATCAAAAACCTTTTGATGCGCTTTTTCGACTTCATCAAAAAGCACCACGGAATAAGGCTTCGTTCGCAGTTGTCCGGTCAGTTGTCCTTCTTCATCATAGCCAACATATCCAGGCGGAGATCCGATCAATTTGGAAACACTATGCTCCTCCATAAATTCAGACATGTCGAAACGTATCAATTGCATATCATTTCCAAAAAGAAATTCTGACAGGGCTCTTGCCATTTCAGTTTTTCCAACTCCGGTTGGTCCGAGGAAAAGAAACACTGCAAGAGGCCCGCGCCTTTTTGCTAAACCAGCGTGACTGATAAGGAGCCTTTGGCATATAAGATTTATGGCTTCATCCTGACCAATGATCCTATTTTTCAAAAATGACTCTAACCCTAACAACCGAGGTTTCTTCATGCCTTCTATATGTCCCGTGATTATATCCAGGGGCAAACCCATTTTTTCCGAAATAACTTCTGCTATGATTTGCTCTGCTACCTCCGTATTTTTTTCTTTCCCTTCTACCCAGCCACTCAATAATGGTATGCGTGTGCGCGCTCCCGCCTTGTCCACCAGGTCGATAGCCTTGTCAGGTAACTGATGATCAACATCAAATCGAATAGAAAGATCTACAGCCGCCTGCAGGGCATTATCGGTAATTTTGACTCCGTGATGTTTCTCCCATTTGGGCCGAATGCCTTTGAGCATTTCCATGGTCTCATCCGAACTTGGCTCGTTAACGATAATTTTCTCAAACCGACGTTCCAATGCCTGATCTGATTCAACATAACGGCGGTATTCCGCAATTGTAGTGGCTCCTATACATCTCAAATCTCCGCGAGCAAGAACAGGCTTCATAAGATTGGCTGCGTCCATTCCCCCTTCAACGCGACCGGCACCGACAACATTGTGCAATTCATCAATAAAGATTATTACCTCAGGATGCGCACGGGCTTCCTCAATTATATGAGAAAGCCTCTCTTCAAACTCTCCTCTATATTTTGTTCCGCCAATTAAAGCGCTTATGTTTATTTCTATGATTCTCTTTCCAGCAAGAAACGTGGAATCTTTACCCTCAGCAATGCGTAATGCCAATGCCTCGACAATTGCTGTTTTTCCCACACCGGCTTCGCCCACAAGTACAGGATTATTTTTAGAACGGCGGGCAAGGGTTTGAATAACGTTAAGAAGTTCTTTGCGCCTGCCAATAAATGGGCCAAGCTTTCCTTCCTTCGCTTCAAGAGTGAGATCTCTTCCATACTTGATGAGATAATGAGTGCCCTTTTCAGTCTCCTTTTGTTTACCGGTGTGAACTTTAACAGGCTCCCGGTCGCCCTTTTGCCAAACATCAATTAAAGCGGATGCACGTAGCTTTAATTCTTCTTGCTCAGCGCCTGCCGCTTTGATTAATTTGCGTATAATACCTTTGGGGTTTTCCATTAAGGCATTAAAAATATGGATGCACGATATCTCTTTCGAAGATTTTGCAAATTCCTCTGCGTGTTTAAAAATATCTTTGCATGCATCACTCCGGTGAACAATTTTTTCAGTGTTTTCAAAATCACCTTTACCTAACTTGTCCCGAAGTCCGCGCCTGAGTTTTGTAGAGTCTATTTCAAACTCGTGAAGCAAATCATCTATAAATTCATATTCTAATTGAATCACCAGATGGTCTTGCGACTTTAACCCTAATTTCCCAGGATCTAACATGACCAACTTTTCAAGGCTTAAGATGCCAATTAATATGTGCTCTTTTTCTATAAACTGAAATTTTCCTGCTGCTGCCTCATTGGCTGCTATTTGCCAAGCATAAGTAGAACCAGTGGAAAGATCTTTCATATTTTCCGACCTTCAAATCCTTTACTATATTGAATAACTAATATCATAACAGACTTAATAGTTCCAAGCCTATATGATCGAACAAATTCAATATTCGTTAGTTATCAATTTCCCTAATGTAACAATAGAAATCAAAAATATTTGATTAAAAAACAAACTGCTGTATTATTGGAAAAACGATGTTTCAGTATTCAAGCAATCACACGCCATATGTGTAGATTTGTAAACCACTCAATGAATTGCCATACTTGTAATTTTTACTCTTAAGCTTTTAAAATTTCAAGTTAATTTTGATATTCACCGAGAAGTAAGATTGAATAGAAAGTCGGCATTACCACCTGATCTGTAATCATGTATATGTAAGCAATGAGGTAATATATATTTATCTGACAAATGGATAACTATTTTTATAGTTGACATCTCCACTGTCTTTCAGGTTTAATAGCGGAACATTTAAAAAATACTTCCATAAACGACAAATTAAAATAATGAAGCGTATATTAATAACCGGAGGCGCCGGATTTTTAGGATCACATCTTTGTGACCGATTATTGCAAGAAGGCAACGACATTATTTGTCTGGATAATTTTTTTACCGGTGATAAAAGAAATATCGCGCATTTGATGGGTCTTCCTCATTTTGAATTGATTCGCCACGATATTATCAATCCCATCTATCTGGAAGTTGATGAAATATACAATCTGGCCTGCCCCGCTTCTCCTGTGCATTATCAGTTCAATCCGATCAAAACCATCAAAACGAATGTTATGGGAGTAATAAACGTTTTAGGCATTGCGAAAAGGACAAAAGCGAAAGTGCTTCAGGCTTCCACATCGGAAGTTTACGGTGATCCGGAAGTGCACCCGCAAAAGGAATCCTACTGGGGAAAAGTTAATCCGATTGGAATCCGCAGTTGTTATGACGAGGGAAAAAGAGCAGCGGAATGTCTGATGATGGACTACCGGCGGCAAAATTCCGTCAACACAAAAATAGTCAGAATTTTTAATACATACGGTCCGCGTATGGCGATCAATGACGGCCGTGTGGTAAGTAATTTTATTATTCAAGCCCTGCAAAATAAGAAAATCACGATTTACGGAGACGGCTCTCATACCAGATCTTTTTGTTATGTAGATGATATGATCACAGGATTAGTCAGTATGATGAATTCGGCCGATGATTTTTATGGCCCTGTTAATATCGGTAATCCTGGAGAATTTACTATTATGCAATTGGCGCAACTAATCATCAAATTAACAAAAAGCAATTCCGAAATTGATTTTCAGCCTCTTCCTGCTGATGACCCTGTTCAACGTAAACCGGATATAACGCTGGCCGGAGAGCAACTCGGCTGGAGTCCGCAAATAGAGTTGGAGAAAGGTTTATTAAATACAATAGAATATTTTCGTGATGTTTTGAAAGCATCATAATCAGTTGAAGGAGATACAGTATAAAATGAAATTTAAGAAGAAAATCCTTTGCATCGGGGCCGGTTATGTCGGCGGTCCTTCCATGGCAATGATTGCTTATAAGTGCCCCGATTATCGAATAACAGTAGTGGATATCAATCCTGATCGCATTGACGCCTGGAATTCGTCAGAGCTTCCCATTTATGAACCGGGACTGGAGCAAATTGTTAAAAAAACACGCGGCAAAAATCTGTTTTTTGACAAAGATATTGAAAATCAGATAAAAGAAAATGACATTATTTTTGTCAGCGTGCATACGCCCACAAAAACTTACGGTACCGGTGCGGATATGACTGCTGACTTGCAGTACTGGGAAAAAACAGCTCGTCAGATTCTCAAATATTCGCGGTCGTCGAAAATTGTAATCGAGAAAAGCACTCTACCCGTGAAAACCGCCCTGGCCATGGAAAAAATTTTATCTTCGGCAAAAAGCAAATTTAACTTTGAAGTTCTCTCCAATCCGGAATTTATGGCGGAAGGCACGGCGATTAGCGATCTGGAGAATCCCGACCGCGTTCTGATCGGTTCTCATGAAACAAAAAACGGATTAAAAGCCCGTGCGGAATTGATTAAACTTTACTCCCGTTGGGTTCCAAAAGAAAATATCATTACATCCAATATCTGGAGCAGCGAATTATCCAAATTGGTAGCCAATGCTTTCCTGGCTCAGCGGGTATCATCGATTAATTCCATATCCGCTCTATGTGAGAAAACCGATGCTGATGTTTCCGAAGTAGCCAAAGCCGTGGGAATGGATAAACGGATTGGCGACAAATTTCTTAAAGCCGGCATCGGTTTTGGCGGATCGTGTTTTAAAAAGGATATTTTAAATCTTGTTTATCTTTGCCGTTTCTATGATCTGAAAGAAGTTGCTTCTTATTGGGAAAACGTTGTCAGGATCAATGAATATCAACAGGAACGTTTTGTCTCTAATATCCTGCACAGCATGTTTGGCACATTGGCTGGTAAAAAGATTTGTATACTTGGTTTTGCTTTTAAAGCAGATACCGGAGATACCAGAGAAAGCCCGGCGATTTATATTTCACAAAAACTGCTTATGGAACACGCCGAATTGATTATTTCCGATCCCAAAGCTCTAAAAAACGCTGCTGTTGATCTTTCGGGAATCAAAGGGAAAGTAAAATATATTGAAGACCCCTACCAGGCCGCAGCCGGCTGTCATGCTTTGGTCATACTTACCGGCTGGGATACATATCGGAAACTGGATTTTCACAAAATATATAAATCAATGGTAAAGCCTGCATTTATATTCGATGGACGTAACATCATTGACCATAAAAAATGTTTTTCTATTGGTTTTAACGTTTATCCCGTCGGCAAGCCGGCTTTAAGCCATTTTAAGGTCTGAAGTTTCGGTCTCATTAATATATTTTCACTTATCTTTGTATGCAGGGGATAGTCCCGCGTCGCTTCGCTCCTGGGATAATTCGACTAACGCTTCAAACTTCACTTCGTTCGTTTTCAACGAGTCTCATTAAAGTCAAAAGCATTTTTTATCAGTTTTATTTCATTGCCTGCGGGAAGCATCGTTATCGCCAACACATCAAATCGCGATGCGGCATTATTCATGTTCTTCTTTTGAAGATACCATAGCGCCAGCTGAGACATCTTTTTTTGTTTTTTTATTCCTACTGCCTGTTCCGGGAAGCCCAGTTCTCTGGATTTCCTTGTCTTGACTTCAATGAAAACAAGGGAATCTTTTTCCCGCGCGATGATGTCTATTTCTCCGATAGCGCAGCGGAAATTCGCTTCAATTATCCGATAACCGTTCTTTTTAAGAAAATCAGCCGCTATTTTTTCGCCATCTTTTCCTGTTTGAATTTTTGCCGAGTCTTTCATCTTAAACGTTGAATTCCAGCTTGGTTTGATTCAAATATTTTACATGAAACGATTTGCGATGAATTTTACAAATGCCGAATTGTTTAATGGCGTCAAGATGTTCTTTGGTTCCATAGCCCTTGTTTTGCTGAAAATTATACTGAGGAAACTGGCGATGATACATTTCCATGATCCGATCGCGGGATACTTTGGCGATAATTGACGCTGCCGCGATGGAAATACTGAGAGAATCACCTTTGACAATCGGTTTTTGGGGAGTCAGGATGGGAATACGCTGATTGCCGTCAATCAAAAGAAAATCTGGAGAAGCAGGAAGTTCTAAAACAGCGTCGCGCATGGCCTGAAGAGTCGCCTGGAGAATGTTAACACGATCAATTATATCCGCATCAACAACCATCATGCCGATCGCAACGGCTTCTTTGTTGATGATTTCGTATAATTCTTCTCTCTTGCCGGCGGAAAGTTTTTTGGAATCTTTTATTTCAGAATTCAGATAACCGGGCGGAAGAATCACAGCAGCGGCGACGACCGGCCCGGCCAGCGGTCCCCTGCCCGCTTCATCAATACCGGCGATAATCTGGTAACCTTCCTGATACGCAATTTTCTCAAAAGTATCCATTGAAAAATTAATGGAATAAATCCTTTTCCTTTCCGCAAGACAGCCATACCAAGTTAAAAAAATCAAACGAAATTGGTTTAATCTTAATTTAATACAAACCAGTATTAGTTTTTTGTAGCTTCTTTAATCCTTGCTTTTTTACCTCTTAATTCTCTTAAATAGTAAAGACGTGATCTGGCTACTTTTCCTCTGGTAATCACTTCAATCTGGTCAATAATCGGAGAATGCAAAGGAAATGTTCTTTCTACACCAACGCCATAAGAAATTTTTCTCACTGTAAAATTGGCTCTGCTATTACCGCGTTTCTTACGAATTACAACTCCTTCAAAAGCCTGAATTCTCTGCTTTTGGCCTTCAATGATGCGCACATGTACTTTTACCGTATCACCGGTTTTGAAACCGGGGATATCGCCTCTCATATATTCTTTTTCCAGCATTTCTATAACATTCATTTATATTTCCTCCTGCAATCATTGCATTATATATAAAATATACTAAATACTATGTAAAGCATCAATGCTTTTCCATTTAGGATTAAATTGTCCTAATTAACAGCGGGAAACCCATACATTATAAACTTCTCAGAATCAAGACTTTATATATCTTCCTGTTTAATTTTATCCAGATATTTTTCATCTTCAGCTGAAAGTTTTATTTTTTCAAGTAAATCCGGACGACGTTGATATGTCCTTTTCAGTGACTTTCTTTTACGCCACAGTTCGATTTCGGCGTGATTCCCAGATAATAAAACTTCGGGAACTACCCAGTTTTTATATTCTGCCGGCCTTGTATATTGCGGATATTCCAAAAGGTTTGCGCAAAAAGATTCTTTGTTCGTTGAATCAGGGTTTCCCAGGACATCGGGAATATAGCGGGAGACGGCATCAATTAAAACCATTGCGGGAAGTTCTCCACCGGTCAATATATAATCACCGATGGAAATTTCGCGGTCAACTAAATGTTCCCTGATCCTTTCATCAATACCTTCATAACGTCCGCAAATAATTATTATCCTTTTCTTGCCGGCTAATTCAGCTGCTATTTTTTGATTCAAAACTTCTCCCTGCGGAGTCATTAATACTACAATGGAATCATTTTCAGGATTCCTGATTTCATGAAGAGCCTTTTCCACCGGCTCAACTTTCATGACCATTCCGCAACCGCCTCCATACGGAGCGTCATCAGTCATTTTATGTTTATCATCCGCCCAATTACGTATATCGTGCAGGGAAACACTTAAAATACCTTTCTGTTGAGCTTTCTTGATCAAACTGAAGTTGAGTGGAGACGAAAACATCTCGGGGAAAATGGAGAGGACATCAAACTTGACCACTTTTTACAGCCCTTCCAGCAATCTGACCGTCATAACCCGACGATTTATATCTATCTTGCGGATTACCCCGGAAATAGCAGGGAGAAGTATTTCTCTTTCTTCTCCCTCGCAAACATAAACATCATTACTTCCTGTGGGAAAAACCGATACTATCCGGCCGATATATTCATTTTCTTCATTATAAACATCAAGCCCGATAATATCCTGCCAGTAATACTCACCTTCGCGCAGTGTTTCCAGCATATCCTTCGGCAAAAATACTTTACAGCCAACTAACTTCTGCGCCGATTCCACATCCGGTATGCCTTCCAATTCGACAAATAACATTTTTCCGGATAAAGAAATTTTTCTTAAATTAAAACGATTTTTTTCACCTGAACTTTCTTCAATATAAATAAATTTAAGCTGGGCAAAACTATTTTCCTTCTCCACATAACATAAAATTTTTAGACAACCATGGAGACCACGGGTTTTTACAATCTCTCCTGTTGCAAAGAGATTCATTGCAGACCTATTCAATAATTTCTAAAACCGCCCTTTTATGCATTTTAGCAGAAGCAGCGCTTAGAATCATTCGAATAGCCTGGGCAGTTTTACCCTGTTTCCCGATTACTTTACCTAAATCTTCTTTTGCCACGCGCAATTCAATCACAGATGTTTGTTCACCGATTGTTTCTTTTACTTCAACCTTGTCTGGAACATCTACCAATGCCTGAGCTATATACTTGACCAATTCCTTCATCGTTATAACCTCCGCTGATTTAATTAAATTTAGTTCCAGCTTCAATGCCTTTTGTTTTCAGTAAATTAGCTACTGTCAGGGTTGCTTTTGCACCCTTTGACAACCACGCCCGAACCCTCTCTTCCTTTACCACGATTTCCGCGGGATTCTTTTTGGGATCGTAATTACCTAATATTTCTAAAAATTTTCCGTCTCGAGGGGAATCTGTATCAGTTGCCACAATTCTGTAAAAAGGTTTACTTTTCGCACCCATACGAGTTAGTCTAATTTTAACAGCCATTGATCTTAAATAATACCTCCTTAAAATGATAATTATTCTATATTTTTTCTTAGCATAGTTTTTTCTATTTTAAAAGGGGAAATTACGCATCAATGATTTAACCCCTTTTTTTTGATTGAATTTTTTCATCATTTTTTTTATTTCCATATATTTTTTCAATAAAAGATTTACATCCTGAACCGTTGTTCCGCTGCCCAAGGCGATTCTTTTGCGCCGTCGTCCGTCGATGATCAAGTAATCACAACGCTCTTCTTTGGTCATGGAATCGATTATAGCGGTAATTTTAACCAATTCCCTGTCGTCGGGCTCAACATCTTTAAGAGCCTTCATTTTTCCCAAACCCGGAATCATCCCTAATATATCTTTCATTGATCCCATTTTCTTGATTTGGGCCAGTTGATTGCGAAAATCTTCCAGAGAAAAATTATTTTTCCTGATGCTTTTTTGCAACTCAAGAGCCGTCTTGTTGTCAATATTGGCCTGTGCTTTTTCCACCAGCGTAAGAATATCGCCCATTCCCAGTATTCGGGAGGCCATTCTTTCCGGGTGAAACACCTCAAGGTTATCGATTTTTTCACCTATGCCGACAAACTTTATTGGTTTTCCGATAACTGATTTGAGAGACAAAGCGCTTCCGCCGCGTGCGTCGCCGTCCATTTTTGTCATAATGACGCCGTCAATACCGATTAGCTCATTAAATTTTGCTCCGACGTTAACGGCGTCCTGTCCGGTCATCGCATCGGCTACATAAATAATTTCCGCCGGATTTACCTTTTCTTTAATTTTCGTGAGTTCTTTCATTAAGAGCTCATCAATATGCAACCTTCCCGCGGTATCAATAATGATTACTTCATAACCATCTTTTCTGGCTTGTTCGACTGCCTGAACGCAAATTTCCACAGGATCTTTAAGACCATGTGAATCAAAAACGCCCGTTTTTATCTGTTTTCCCAGCAGGGCCAGTTGTTCAATGGCGGCGGGTCGATAAACATCTGCCGATACAAGATAAACCTTTTTTTGTTCTTTTGATAACAAAAGGGCCAGTTTTGCTGCGGTTGTGGTTTTGCCGCAGCCCTGCAATCCAACGAGCATGATTGGAGCTGGAATCCGGGATCCGAATTTGATATTGGCGCTAACCCCTCCCATAAGATCAACCAAACGTTCATGAACAATTTTGACTATTTGCTGTCCGGGAGTAATACTGTCGAGAACTTCTTTGCCGAGTGCCCGTATCCGGATATCTTCGATAAAATCTTTTGCTACCTTGAAATTAACATCAGCTTCCAAAAGCGCCATACGGATTTCTTTGAGTGAGGCATTTACATTCTCCTCGTTTAGAATTCCGCGGCCTTTTAATTTCTTAAAAATATTCTCTAATTTTTCAGAAAGATTTTCAAACATAATTAAATAACCGTAACCTGATATATTTTTTAGTTTTTCTTTTCTTCATTATCAACAGATTTGATGATACAATTTAGCCCGGTTTTTTGAGATATTTTTTGCGCGGCCTCCTGAGCCTGAACTTTATCTTCGAAACCGGGAACAACTACGCGAAAGAAAATACCCTTCCCTTTAACATCAACTTTAATCACTTTTGACGTAAAACCTAACGATGTTAATTTTTTGTTTATCTTGTTAGCCTCGATTTTATCTTTTAAAGAAGCGGCTTGAATTGTAAATTTCTGCTTCCTGGAAGAAACAGACGACGCGATTTCTTTTCCTCTGGATTCATTTTTTTCTATAATTTTCTCAATCGCCGGCTCGTAAGACTGCTTGCGTGTTTCTAAATTGAAATCGCCGTTTTGTGTTTCTTCTTCTTTTGCCGGCGGCAAAACTGCTGCCGATTGTTTTTCCGGAACCGGCTGATCCTGCAAAACTCCTTTTTTGCTGGTCAGGGTGTTGTAAAATGTCAGATCAATATTCCCCTGATTGGAAGATTGATTCTGCGCAACTTTAATTTTAGCCGGACGCCAAACCAGTGATAATACTTTTTGAGGAAAGGCGGCGATTTTCTCCGGGTAAACATCAATGTTTTTACCGACTTCAATGCCGAATAAAAAAGCCGTACATAAAAGCGCGGCCATACCGGCAACGAGGATAATTAATCCTGCTTTTCCTACTTTTAATTCAAAGTTCTTAATATTTCCGGAAGTCATCTATTCTACTTTGGAATTATTATTTACATCTTTTCCGGCGCGCTCACACCTAAAATATTCAAAGCATTTTGTAAGACAATTTTTATTTCCATTATCAGAAACAATCTCGCCGCGGTCAGTCCATCATTTTCTGAAATTACTTTATTTTTGTTATAATAGCTATGAAAAACACCGGCTAACTCATTCAAATAAAAAGGAATGCGGTGCGGCTCTAAGGCATTAGCGGCTCCACAGATAGTTTCCGGATAACGCACCAGCATTTTGATCAATGTTTTTTCCTCCGGTTCTCTCAAAAAAGAAAGATCGGTATCAGCGTAAACCGGCAGAGCAATGCCACGCTCCTGCGCCATTTTCAAGATGCTGCAAATTCGCGCGTGGGCGTATTGCACATAATATACAGGATTTTCACTGGATTGCTTTTTGGCCACTTCCAGATCGAAATCAAGATGGCTGTCGGATCGGCGCATGAGAAAATTATAGCGGGCAGCGTCCCTGCCCACTTCATCAAGCACTTCCCGCAGAGTTACAAATTCGCCGGAACGCGTGGACATTGCCACAGGCAATCCGCCCCGGAGAAGATTTACTAATTGAACAAGAATTATTTTTAAAGATTCTTTACTGTAACCCAGCGCCTGAATTCCCGCCCACATACGCGGCATATAACCATGATGATCCGCGCCCCAGATATCAATAACCATATCAAAACCGCGGGCAAATTTATTCTGATGATAGGCGATGTCGGCGGCAAAATATGTCGGTTCACCGTTTTTACGGATGACGACCCTGTCTTTTTCATCACCGAAATCAGTTGTTTTAAACCACAATGTCTCGCCGTCGGAATAAACAAATCCCTGCTTTTTCAATTTATCCAGCAGTTTAGTCACTGCATCGTTTTTATATAATTCTTTTTCGCTGAAATACTCATCGAAGACTACGCCAAAATCTCTCAAATCAATTTTAATTTCTTCCAGAATTATCTGTCCGGCAATAGAAGTAAAATAGCCGATGGCTGCTTCTTCGGTGGAGTGAAGATATTTCTCGCCTTCTTCTTTAATAATTTTACCGGCAATATCTTTGATATAATCGCCGCGATAACATGTCTCCGGAAATTCAATTTTTTCGTCCAGCAATTCCCGATAACGCAGCAGGACTGATTTACCTAAATTATTCATCTGGTTGCCGGCATCATTGATATAATATTCTTTGGAAATTTGATAACCGGCGGTTGTCAGCAAATTGGTAATCACATCGCCGACAACAGCGCCGCGGGCATGACCGATATGCAAAGGTCCGGTAGGATTGGCGCTGACAAATTCCACCTGTACTTTTTTACCGCCGCCATAATTGAGAAATCCATATTTTTCTTTTTGCTCATCAATATTTTTTAAAGCTTTATGCCAGACATCGTCTTTGATGAAAAAATTAATAAAGCCGGGGCCGGCTATTTGCGTCTTTTCGATAATACTTTCCGTATCGAGAAGATTTTCCTGAATTATCTGCGCGATTTTACGCGGATTCTGTTTGGCCTGCGCCGCCAGAATCAGCGCGGCATTGGCGGCGTAATCGCCGTGCTCCGGATTGGCGGGGGCTTCCACTTCCATGCAGGGTAAAGAAACTTCGGGCAACTGACCCTTTTGGACAGAAATATTTAAAGCGTTTTCCAGCAGTTTTGTAATCTTATTTTTCATGATTAAATAAATACCTTATAAAAAAATGACAAGCAGCTTTAAATATCATTTGCCGCTTGTCACTGCAAGTTGAACAATTAAAATTATTGTGAAACTCCTATAAAAAGATATCCGCTTTATGTCAAGAAATTTTGTTGATTCCTCAACCTGTCAGCCAAATACATAGCTATTGCAATCTTCGATCCTTCCAGTAGAGCAAGTTCGCCCTTGTTGCTGGTGAAGGCGGTATAAAATCAGACCTTAAAGTTCCTCCCTCTTGTCCACCCGCGCCACTTACAGTATAAAATATATTTACATCCCCCCCTGGCCCGTATGATATCGTTACCCCTGACGCAATTCCAACCCCAATGACTTCGCTTCTGGCGCCTGATGCATCAATTACACCTGACCCGGCAGTGCAATCAGCCGCGCTTGTGCCCGGGTCGATGCTCAGTGCATATAATTTGGACTCACCAGTTTTTGTGCAACTTGCGCTGCTTCCTGGGGCCGGAGTAAATGAAGTAAAATATAAAATGTTGTTGAAGGCAGTTGTTTTATCGAGAACCTGCTCGCCCTGGCCGGCAAGATTGATAGCCCAGCCCACAGTGGACGACGTTTGTTGATCTGTGCAATACGCGTTTTGTTGACTTGTTATATTGGAAAAATTTCTTGCACAGGGTGTAGGTGTTCCATCTGTATTGGTGCAAAGAAGCGCTTTTAAACCATAAACCCATGCGGCCGGTCCTGATCCGTTGGGATCAACTTTATCGCCTGTTGCCCAGTAAAGCCAAAAAACACCATTACGATCCCAGACTGCGCCAGGCGGGTAATAAACTGGAAATTTATCTGAACCGGTATCTTTAGCAAGAAGCAAAGAACCTCTCCAACTGGAAGTACCGCAATTAGCATTGCTTTGCAGATCTGTTTTTGCACAGAACTTGAGTTGCCACATATTTCCTTTTATATCGCCAACATAAGCGCGGTCAACAAATCCATCGTTGTCCATGTCCAACAGGGTAACCTGCGAAGCAATAGAATAGTCCATATCCCCATTGTCAGCGTGCGTAAAAGACCAGATAGGCGTGCCATTTCTTAAATCAAAAACAATAATACCTTTACCTCTTAAGTCGGTGGAAGCCAATGCCGCGTTATAACCGCCTCCAATAACACCGATCCATACTTCGTTGCCACCAATTCTCACTCGTCCCGGACTAATGTTGCTCCATGGTTCGCCAAGGTAAGGAGCTAATGTTGCGCCAGGCTGGAGCGTCCATTTAAATAATGGATCCGATCCCGGCGCATTGGTGAAATCAAATGCATAGTATCCGCAATAATTTAGATGGCTTCCATCCGTTGCCTCTTGTATGCCGGTATCACAGGAAGCGGAAGAGCTCCAGTATTTTGTTGACTGGCGAACAGCTGATTTATTTGTAGTTGAATAATCACAATCATTTCTTCCCAAACTGAACATGACCAAGGTTTTCCAATCTCCCGGAGCTTTCAAGCCCCCATTCGACCAGGAAGCGGGCAGCCAGGCATCCGTCGCCATTATCGAGCCATCGACGTAAAAATTATGCGGCAGAGTTGACGGGTTGGACGTATGGTAAAGATCTTGCAGTTTAGGTAAAAGATTCGGTGGAATAAAACTCCAGAATTCAGCGCCTGTCGATGTTCTAAAAGCATGAAATTGTCCGTCATTAGCGCCGGCAATAACCATCCGTGTACCGTCTGAACTGGCTCTGGGGTGAGCGCTTCTGTATGCCGCGAAAGCATTATTCGCATCAATAGTATCGGAATAAAATAGAGACGGTGTTCCCAGAGTAATCGGACTCGAGTGGAAGACATCACCCAACTTCCAGTTATCAGGGTTGAGAGCAGTGCCATCCGCCGGATCCGTAGCATAGCCTCTGATGTATTTGATAACTTTATTGGCAGTGGCTTGATTGGTAACAACAACCGTGGAAGTAGTATCGGCGGCATATTGCATATACGTATAGGGAACAGGGGTGGAAGCATCAATATCGGAAGATTTAAAATTAACAAGATTTCCGCCAATTAATGTCTTAATATTTCTATTTGCCGCACTTGCGCTCTGCAACTGAGCGCCGGCCTCCCATACTACCTGATTCATGCTGCCATCGCTGGTTAATGACCACTTTTTCAGGTACCCTTTCCATAATGGAGAGACGGAACCAGGTTCAAATGTCGCTTCATAAAGATAATTTTCATCAGCTGTGCGGGATGCTGAAATTGATGCAGTGGAAAAACTATATGAGCGGCTGATAATACTGGACATAGCCGTATCCAATGTGTTGTAAATGTCTGTTGCATTATCAGCATATAAGGCTTGTCCGTCTGTTGCTGTTCCGCCATGGACAGCCATATTATCCAGGTACGGTTTAGCATCCGCGGTTAACGCCATTCCTACTACGAAAGTCATTATATTGAATGTATAAGTATGGGATGCTAATGTCTTTTGCACTGCACGCAATTTATCAATCTTAGTGAGAACATCAGGCATCAAACTCGCTGCCGTGCCTTTTATTCCGTTTGTATTAACACTGGGCAAACCATCGGTAACAAAAATAACAAAATTCTTCTGACAGGAATCTTGAATGGGACTACTGTTGCCTTTAAAATAATCAATAGCCGTTTGGAGCGTTCCGGCAATAGGTGTTAAACCGGCATTGACAATATAACTGCAGGTATTTTTATCATTAGAACTGCAACTCATATAGTCATTCTCAGAACCAGTAACTGTTGTAGTTGGGTAAGTTGGGCTAAAAGCCAATTTAGCCAGCAGGTTATTTAGTTGAGTATTAGATGCATTATTTGTATCAGCCGCTACATGACGATGACCGCCGCCGGGTGAACTTGAGGCAAACCATGTTCTACCCACGTAATACCATGCCATTCTCCTGCCGAAATCATTAAATCCCAGAGCGGTATCCTCGTCCGTAGGGTAAAAACTACTACTTGTAGGGTATGGGTATGGTCCGCTGTATTGACCGGGATTGGAGTTGGCATAACTTCCGTCGTTCGTTCCGGTCTTTGTTGGGTAAATATTGTAATTATCAGCAGGGACACCTTCACTGGCATTGTAATTTCCTGAATAGCAAAACTTATTCCCCTGATTTGAACCCGCATAGTATGTTCCGGGCAATTTATAATAAATAGAATAGTTAGTATCGGGTGGATTATAACTTGGATTGGGGTATCTGTTCGTTTTGGGATATATCAAATTGCAATATTTTGCTCTCGTTGCCGAATTAACCGCATAGTTTGTTATGATTTCATCGCGGTACGTGGCATCAAAGTCAGAGTTCAAAGCACTACAGCCGGAACCATCCGTACCCTGACAGATGCCTTGTGAAGTCGCGTTACCGGTTTTGCAGTAATCCTGACAGGCAGCCAAAACGGTACTATCCGTACTGGGGCAATAAGATTTCGGTTCATAGGACGCAAAATAAACCGCATTATGAGCATAGTAAGCACTTACTCCGGAGAGTTGGTAAGTCATTAAACCAATACGCATTGTATTAGCATATTTGGAAGCAATCAACTGCAAAGCCCTTTTTGCTTCAACCAGCCTGCTGCCGGTTGCCCAGGGACCAACGAGATTTCCCACGAAATCTTCGTCCATACTTTGGGAATTATCCAGAATAATCAAAACATTGGGCATATAAGATGAGCCTTCCGTAAACAACTCCTGTTCATCGGCACATACTGCATATATATTTAGCGGCGTCAGGCATGTTATTACTGCTAAGGCGATAAAAACAACGGCAAATTTTATTATCTTTTTCATTAGGAAACCTCCTGCTGATTATCCAAAAACTAATTAATGGTCACTTCTTTTAAAACATCATTAATGAAGAACATTTCCGCCTTTTTTTTCTTGTTAGAAATTATTTTACTTTTATTGTATGTGACTTTGACATTGCTTAGATTGTATTGTTTATTGTTTTCCAGATAAAGAGTAGTACGGGTAATCATTTTTACAATCCCCACAACTTTAAGTATTTTAGTCGTTGAAGGCGAAGAAGCCGCATTTGATTCTGTAGAAGTGGAGGTTAAAGCGATACTAAATGATACGGACGCAAATATTAGCAAAACAACTAACCCTGTAACAAATTTATACTTTGACATTTTACTCACCTCTCGATAGTTTAATAACAGCATTTTTAGAAAAGTTTCTTACTTGTAAATCAGAGACGTGTCTATCGGCCCATATCCGAGACCAACTCTTATGGTTACATGTGTATTACTATATGCCGTATTTTGTCCCGTCACATCTATACCATATGAAACCATTCCCCAGGGCGAGGTATAACCAGTCATGCTGCGAAATCCAGTGTTATCCGGTACAGAAATCGTGTACGTCGAATGCGGGTCAACAGCCAAATCCGCCGCCAAAGTCGTTTGCTCGCCTGTAGGCACATGATCGGCGTTAAAATTTTGCAGCAGGCGGTTGACTCCTTTTTCCGCCGCCAGCACAGCCCTCTTGTTGCCAAGGATTTGCGAACTTGTCAATATATCCCCTGTGGACATATTGATGACCAGCGCTCCCAGCGCAACCAGGATCAGGCAGGCAATCAGAGCAAGAACAAGGACGAAGCCCTTTTCCGAATTGATATAATATTTCTTTGACTTGAACATAAATTCCTTCTTGTCTTTAAATTGCCGGCACGTGGTTTCTCACGATTACGCTTGTTGAGTAAACCATCCTTTTGCGTTGTGCATTATTAGGATCTGGATGTTCAGTTTCCACCGCCAGGGTAATCTCAATCCTCCGGATATCGGGTATTGACGACGTTACCGGAGCCGCTATCTCTATGTCTTTTCCGTCAAAATACCTGAATACAGGGATGACCGGGTTATAAATACCAGTATCCCCATTAATCACTCTTACTGTTCTTGTTCTTCCACTTGTTGCAGTATCTCCCAAAAATGGCTGCGCCGGCCCGCAATTTGTTGCCCTTGTTATATAAAGGTTACCCGCATCATAGTTGTAGCTGATGATTTCGTTAGGATCTCCGATACTCCCCATATCATCAATATCCATCTGTATTGTGATGGAATTTGCCGCCGCCGCCTGAATTCCCTTGTATGTCGTATGGGGAGTAACGGCGTTGCAGGCAGAACTGCGCCAGAGAGTGAGATCGGAAATAGATAACGGGTTGTACGAGGCCATGCCTATTTCCATGGCCATAAGCTCCAAAGCGGTTTTTTCATCCTGTTGGGCGGCAACCCTTCTTTCTATTCCGGAACTTGTCTTCTGGGATAAATTTATCATTGAATATATTGCCGCCAACATGATTGCTCCGATACCTAAAGCTGCCAAAATCTCAACCAGGGTAAATCCCCTCTTATCACTCATAACGCTCCTGCCTT
This sequence comes from Smithella sp. SCADC, assembly GCA_000747625.2. Classification (GTDB taxonomy): domain Bacteria; phylum Desulfobacterota; class Syntrophia; order Syntrophales; family Smithellaceae; genus Smithella. The sequence goes on along the minus strand of JQDQ01000155.1, from coordinate 1,149 downwards.
ATCTGACCTAAAATCTAAATCTTTCCTGTCTTGTCACCACAATGTTTTCGGTTATTCCCGTAGGGTTCAGCGGCCACGTGACTGTAACTGTAACCCGCCAAGTATTGGCTTCAAGGCTGTCAATGGTCGTCGTTACTTGAAATGTGATATCTCCCGCCACAGCCGCTTCCTGACCGCTTACTCTAACCGCAGTGGGTCCGGTGGTTCCTTCGGTAACTATATGCGAAGGATTCATGATGAGCGCTTCATTTCTTTCCAGTTCGTTATATAAGATTCCTGACGCTCTGCCCAGAAAATCAGACTTGCCCACTGTTTGCAACGACGTAGATTGAAGACTCAAAATTGTAATCAAACCTACAGCGGTCAAGAGAATGGCAATGAGCACCTCTATCATGCCCATGCCTGTTTTATTGCATAACGAACGTAACATGTGTTCTTCCTGTAATATTACTCATAATGGTGGCATTGGAACCTATGCTGTTTTGTAAAACCACATTACCCAGTGAAACAGTTCCCCGTGGCTGAAAGGTGATGTTATTATTTTGATAGGTAGTACTGCTGATGTACAGCCCCACCCCGAAGTCGGTGGGAATCTTTGTGGCCACGACTGTAGAGGTAGTGTCAGCGGCATCTCTCTTTTCAATAGTGTAGTTGCCGGGTGTGCCTGTAGTGATGGTCATGCGGTAGCGCAACCTTTCCGCAACGGACCTCTGTTTCGTCCGCGCCATATCCGTTGTCAGTTCTCTTGCCGCCGTTCGCAGGTTTGCGTTATTTACATAATGCTGCCAGGTATAAGATGCTATGCTTGCGACAACTGCGATAATGGCTATCACAATCAACAATTCTATCAAGCTGAAACCTTTTGCTGATTTAACTTTCATTGCCAGCTCCAATTTTATTTACACTTACCCCTATTAATACACTGCAATTCGTATGCCAGCAAAAAACGAATTCTTATCTAATTTAGGGTAATTAAACTGCCAATCATTGTTTTTAATCATTATTTACCCATGTAAAAATTCTAGGTCAATCTCTATTTTTACTCATGTTAATAAGTTTATTGGTTTTTTTAACCAGATTGCCTGTTTTTTTCACCTTTTATTTATCAACTAGTGCTTGATTTCAATATTAACCGTGTCATTTCGAAGG
>JQDQ01000154.1 GCA_000747625.2 Smithella sp. SCADC | reverse complement strand
TCAAATCTTTCGATACACGCCATATCTGTAAAAGAACGGGAATACAAAATATTATCAGCAGAATAAGAATAACGACTAAAATTAATAAGCCTATTTCTAAATCCATTGATTTTCTCCTTAATTATTTATTCTATTGAGCCAATTGCAAAACGTTTTGTCATGCCCGAATGCTCTTGTCGGGCATCCATGATTTCAGGAAGCTACTGCTTACTTGCAGAAAAACGATGTCATTTCGAAGGAACGGAGTGACTGAGAAATCTGCGAGATTACTAAATAGATTTCTCCCTGCGGTCGAAATGACAAATCACGAACTTATGCAAGTAGGTACTACCATCTGGATTCCCGCCAAAAGCCCCGCGGGAATGACAGAATCGGGAGTTTTGCAATTGTCTCTATTTTATAGTTTATTAACTGCTGCAATTGATAATCAATTTGTTTTTTTGATACTCTCTTCCTTGTAAGCTTCCAATCCCGCATCGACAGCCTTCCTCAATCTGGTTTTATTATCCTCGACAACTTCGGAACCTTGTTGAGCAAATTCATTTATCCGGCCTTTCACTTCCTCCATTTTCTCTTTTGCTGATATTTCCAAATCCTTCAAATGTTGAACAGTTGTTTCACCAATCGCTTTACCTTTTTCCACGGCATTCTCATACCCTTCTTTGGCCTGCTCTAAAAATTCATCTGTTTTGCGGATAATGTCCTCTCGTGTATCCTTGCCGCTTTTGGGCGCGAATAAAATTCCCAGAACAACTCCAATGAATCCGCCAATAAATAAACCCTTTAATAAATCGCTGCTTTTTTCAGACATAAAACACCTCCAACGTTATTTAAATAAAAAAATCGGACATTCACATTTTTGTAAATGTCCGATTAATTTGTCCTGCGAGTTTATTTTAAAGCAATTATTTTGCAGGTGCAGGTGCAGGTTCAGGTGCAGGTTGCAGGTACTGTAGTAGCTGCAGGTGCGGGAGCAACCGGTGCTTCGACTTTAGGAGCCTCTGCTGGCGCCGGCTCTTCAGCTTTTTTGCAGCCTACGACTGCAAAAGATAAAGAAGCAACAAAAAGCATAGCGACAAAAATAGCAAATAATTTTTTCATTAACGCCTAACCTCCTTTCAAAGATTTCGTAATGCCCGGCTTTAGCAAGCCAAGTTTTTTGTATTGAAGGGGAAGGATACGCTTTTTTTTTACCTTGTCAAGAACAAATTTAACAATTCTTTAAGGTGCACGCCTGTATTGTAAGTAAGTTTTATATATGCTATTTAACTCATACTAGTGCTTGATTTCAATATTAACCGTGTCATTTCGAAG
>JQDQ01000153.1 GCA_000747625.2 Smithella sp. SCADC | reverse complement strand
TGAATGAATTATACACAAGAAGATCAGGCGAACACAATCACCAATTCCAAAACTTATCTGCATTTTCCATCTTTTCTTTCCGGATTCACCAACACGGAGAGTATGATTCACACTTCTACTTCTGGAAAAAGAGTGTATCGCCTACAAGGTGTATTAAGAGTAAAGGATACCGACCGTATTTGCCCAAATTGTGGTGGGGTAATGCACATCCATGATACGTTCTCGTGCAGTCTCTGGCATCTCAGCTTTGGACAGAACTACAGCTGCCTTGAGTTCGATAAGAAGAGGTACCTGTGTCCGGAATGCAGGTTCACAAAGGTCCAGCAGGTGCCGTTCCAGGCACTGGGCCATCGTATCACTGCAGAGCTGCTGCAATACACAAGGGACCTGCTAGCCATCGGGACATACACCCTCAAACAGGTCGCTGAGATAACTGGTCTTGGCAAGAATACCGTCAAGGCAATCGACCTAAAGCGTCTGAAAGAGAAATATACACTCGATGGAGAAAAGCTAATCAAGCCGGAATGGCAAGCAAAGTGCCTTAGCATAGATGAGTTCAAACTCCATGATGGCCATCGTTACGCCACTCACATCATCGACGTAGCGACAGGTCACATCCTCTGGATAGCCCATGGAAAGCGCAAGCAGGTTGTCTACGACTTCATTGAGCATGTCGGACTCGATTGGATGGACGGTGTTGAAGCTGTCGCTTCCGACATGAACTCGGACTTCCAAGAGGCATTTGAGGAAAAGTGCCCTCACATACAACCAGTATTCGACCACTTCCATATCATCAAGAACTTTAATGACAAGGTGGTTTCAGAAGTCCGCAAAGACGAGCAGAGACGTCTCCAAGAGGAAGGTAAAGACAAAGCCGCTGCGTCCCTCAAGAAGACCCGCTACATACTTATGTCATCCCGGGAAACATTGCAACGCAAGGATCAGGAAGCTGCGGAGGGTAAAGTAATCTCAAGGGGTGGTACCCTCTTTCATAAAGAGGAGGTCAAGCGCAAGTCTGGCAGCGAAGAGAAATATGACCAACTCCTCAGTGAAAACAAGCTCCTGTTCACGATAGATATCATCAAGGAGATGCTGTCGGAAGCATACAGAGCAACTAGTGAGCCTGAGATGGCAATGCAAATCATCGAAATCATGGAAATCTGTTATACCTCGGAAAATAAGCACCTGCTTTGGTTTGGCCGCCTTATGGACAGACACTTTGAAGGTATCATTGCATATGCGACCTACCGGATATCGAATGGACAGATCGAGGGTATTAATAACAAGATAAAGACTTTGCGACGTCAGGGATATGGATATCCTAACGATGAATACTTCTTCCTTAAGCTATTTGATATCAGCCGGAAGACTTATGTTAGAAACCCACCATCCCACAGAATTTGTGATTGAGCCATTATATTTATAATATTAT
>JQDQ01000152.1 GCA_000747625.2 Smithella sp. SCADC | reverse complement strand
CAATTTAATTCCGGCGGTTCATCAGAAGATAATGGATTAAAATCGTATCAAATCCCGGACGACGTGCCTGAATGGGACCACAAGAAACTGTTATCCATTGAAAGGGAAGCTTTGGGTTTCTATATTACCGGCCACCCTCTGCTGCGTTTTGCTGATCGTTTGAAATTTGTTACCAATGCCGATTCCGGCAATTTAAATACGAAAAACGATAAAGATACCGTAACTGTTGCCGGAGTGGTAAGCGGCATCAGTGAAAAAACGACCAAAAGAAAAGATGTAATGTGTTATATTAGTTTGGAAGATCTGCAAGGCTCTATAAACATTATATTTTTTGCCGAATTATATAAAAAATATTACTCTCTTTTACATGAAGAAGAACCGATCGTTATTAAGGGAACTCTTGATATAGGCGGGGGGGAAGAAACGCCGAAGATAATTGCTCTGGAAGTAACTTCTTTGAGTAAATCTTTAGAAAATCCTTATAAGCAAGTCCGGTTTATGGTTGACGCCAATAAGGTTTCGACAGAAAGCCTTTCATCATTTATTTCTTCGATGAAGAAATTCCAGGGTAAATACGAAGGTTACATGCACATTATGAATGGAAAAAGTGAAACAATTGTCTATCTTGGTGATGATTTTCGTCTCGACATTAATGATAAATTAAAGAAAGAAGCAGATAGCATTTTAGGGGAGGGCGCTACAATCTACTCTTAATATGATACATGAGGAAAGAATATACAGGTCATTAATAAATAAGGCTAATCTTGTTTCATATAATGTCAAAATTGCCGAGAGTGATTTATTGATCAGCTCAGATACTAATCTGACAGATGAAGCTTTAAAATCTCTTGCCAAGCATCGTTACTCATTAGAAACCTATATTAAAAATCATCCGGAATTTCCTTCTTCACTTCTGCCGCTTCCTGAGGATGATTTCGCGCCGCCGATAGTCCGGAACATGCTTTTAAAATCGAAAATCTGCGGAGTAGGGCCGATGGCTTCTGTTGCCGGAGCCGTATCCGAATTTGTCGGGAATGATCTTCTGCCTTTTACCGATAATATCATTATTGAAAACGGCGGGGATATTTTTTTAAAATCAAAAAACGAATTGACTGTATCCGTTTATGCCGGGGAATCTACTTTAAGTTACAAAGTAAACTTTGTGATAAAGCCGGAGAAAACCCCTCTGGGGATTTGCACATCTTCTGCCACAGTAGGTCCGTCTTTGAGTTTCGGCAAAGCCGATGCAGTTTGTGTGATTTCTCCATCCGCAACACTGGCCGACGCCGCCGCTTCCGCCATCGGCAATAGAGTTAAGAGCAAAAACGATATTAAATCCGCCCTTGATTTTGGAATTAAAATTCCCGGAGTTACAGGAATAATCA
>JQDQ01000151.1 GCA_000747625.2 Smithella sp. SCADC | reverse complement strand
TATAATACACGTAGATTTTTGGTAGTGTCCTAATTAATCATACTTAATAATCGTATGAAAAAATACGCTCCACGTGATCCTCCGGTCAATAATGCCTTCAACCATTCCAGGTGTTGATTTTCCATCCATTTCCTTCATGAAGTTCCAGTAAAACTGGAATACTGCCAGCGCTGCTTCTAACCGGCATTTCAGTTTTGAGAAACACTTTGTTTTTCGGACGAGGCGACCGATCCGTTCTCGGAAGATGCCATTTGAATTTTCGATATCAGTCGTTTCGATCTCAGAGAGGTCCGGTGATCCGATGACTATGCGTTTCAGCTTCTCAATGACGTTACCCTGCTTCCGAATCTTTATAATTTGGCCATAATTCACACAGGGGGATGCATAAAGGTCGTTTAGGGCCTCCTCGTATTGATTGTTCCCATCTGAGTAGATAACAAGTTTTTCGTCGGGATACGGCAACGCGATCCGTTCATAGAGTTGATCCATCATATGATCGCATGTCTCCTGGGTGTGTTTCCCGACCGCAGAGGCAATGAGGAAATAGGTGCCTCTCTTTATGCTCGTGTAGACCCATGCATCACCTGCGAAATCTGATTCTGAGCCGTTGTTGACAACATGTTTTTCTTTTTTTTTACGAACGTCCAGAACTCATCACATTCAACCGGGGTCAATTCTAACTCCCGGATAAGGATGTCATTCATCTGGGTGGCATGTTCTGCAACGGCGGTCAGGAGGTTCCCGATGGTATCCCTATGGTGGCCGGTAAGCCGTTCAATACTCCGAATGCCATTCTTTTCAACAAAGTGCTTACAAATCGTAAGGATCTCAGCCTCTGAAAGGTGCTTCCTGAAGAGGAGAGTGCCTTTCGTTTCCATAAAGAACTTCTTGCAATGCTTGCAATAGTAGCGTTGCCGGGACGTTTTTGCGTCTTTCCCTCGTTTAACAATGTCTTTTCCTTCTTCCCGGCGATAATATTGACAGGCAGGGTTTTGACAGACGACATCGATACGTCCACGCGGTCTGGCCATTGAGATCACAAGAAG
>JQDQ01000150.1 GCA_000747625.2 Smithella sp. SCADC | reverse complement strand
CTCCCCCTACCCCCTCCAGAGGGGGACACCACCTCCTGCACCCCCGCCTAACCTGAAGGTCACGCGAGCGGGGGAGATAGTAGTGATGTCGTTCCCGCAATTTCCTGGCGGGAATCCAGTTATTTCAATAGGTTATGGATGCCGGTTTCCACCGGCATGACGACATTTGGACTTTTTACGACTTCATCAAGTTTTACCCCCTTAAATAGCGGTCATTAAAATGATATTTCCAAAGTATTTGGATTGACAAACATCTCATTATGAGATAGATTACAGCCATGCACATAATCACACGACGGCGCTTGGTCGAATTTGCTAAAAAACATCCTGATTGTTCTTCGGCGATTGAATCCTGGTACAGGATAGTAAAATGTACTGATTTTAATTCATTTGTTGAACTGCGGCAGACGTTTCCGGGGGCTGATAGGGTTGATAATTTAACGGTTTTCAATATTGGTGGAAATAAAGCTCGTTTAATTGCTGCAATACACTACAACACTCGACGGATTTATATTCGACATGTTCTAACGCACAAGGACTATGATCGAGGATTTTGGAGGAAATAATGAATACCCAGCTTAAAGAAGTTGCCAAAGTTTGGCCGAGCATACAGAGTGTATTTTCTGTGCCACACAACGAGAGAGATTATAATAAGCTGGTCAATATGCTGGATAGTCTTATTGATGAGGTGGGTAATAATGCGTCACATCCCTTATCACGCTTGATGGAGACTATTGGAAGCCTGATTGAATCCTATGAGTCTCAAAATTATCCGGATATTGAGGGTGATCCGATCAATGCCCTGAAGATCTTGATGGAAGAACATGGCCTCAAACAATCAGATTTTCCGGAGATCGGGAGTCAGGGTGTAGTGTCGGAAATTTTATCCGGCAAACGTCAGCTCAATGTTCGCCAACTTAAGCTTCTCGGCGAGCGTTTTAAAGTTTCTCCTATGGTGTTTGTATGATGGCTTTGTGTCACGCCGGATAATTAGGGAAAGCGCCCTATTAATTCCCGTGACATTCGCTTGCGGTTTGGTAAGAATGAACTCAGTAAGAATTGAAGGGAGGTTGTATGCGGATCACATCAAAAGGTCAGGTCACGATTCCTCAGAATGTCCGTGAGCAAATGGGATTTCTGGCGAACACGGAGGTTGAGTTTTTTGTTTCCGGCGACAAGGTGTTTCTTCAGAAAGCCGCAAGTGACGAAGGACGTGGGAAGGATCTGATTGCCTGCATGAAGGGCAAAGGGACAGTGGCTTTGCGCACCGATGAGATTCTGGCCATGACGAGGGAATAATGGAGATTCTCGTGGACAGCAGCGTTATCCTGGATATCCTGACGGAGGATGAGATATGGTTTGCGTGGTCGGCGAAAACCTTGGCCGATTGCGCAAGCTCCAATATTCTGGCCGTCAATCCCATCATCTACGCTGAGGTCTCGATCCGGTTCGAAAAGGTGGAAGAGCTCGACGCGGCGTTGCCTGTAACGTATTTCCGCCGCCTGCCCCTGCCATGGGAAGCAGCGTTTCTGGCAGGCAAGTGTTTTCTCGAGTATCGTCGCAAAGGCGGACAAAAAAGGTCGCCCTTGCCGGATTTCTACATCGGCGCTCATGCGGAAGTAGGCGGCATGACGCTGCTGACACGTGATGCCGCCCGCTATCGCACCTATTTTCCCGCCTTGCGAATCATTGCGCCCTCATAAATAGAGACTCTTCCCCTTGAAGAAGTTGGCTTCCCATTTTTTAAGAGATAAGCGACGAGCAACGAGGTTGTAGGGAACGGTTCCCAACCGTTCCGCTTTCCTCCAGAGGGGGACACCACCTCCTGCACCCCCGCCTAACCTGAAGGTCACGCGAGCGGGGGAGATAGTAGTGATGTCGTTCCCGCAATTTCCTGGCGGGAATCCAGTTATTTCAATAGGTTATGGATGCCGGTTTCCACCGGCATGACGACATTTGGACTTTTTACGACTTCATCAAGTTTTACCCCCTTAAATAGCGGTCATTAAAATGATATTTCCAAAGTATTTGGATTGACAAACATCTCATTATGAGATAGATTACAGCCATGCACATAATCACACGACGGCGCTTGGTCGAATTTGCTAAAAAACATCCTGATTGTTCTTCGGCGATTGAATCCTGGTACAGGATAGTAAAATGTACTGATTTTAATTCATTTGTTGAACTGCGGCAGACGTTTCCGGGGGCTGATAGGGTTGATAATTTAACGGTTTTCAATATTGGTGGAAATAAAGCTCGTTTAATTGCTGCAATACACTACAACACTCGACGGATTTATATTCGACATGTTCTAACGCACAAGGACTATGATCGAGGATTTTGGAGGAAATAATGAATACCCAGCTTAAAGAAGTTGCCAAAGTTTGGCCGAGCATACAGAGTGTATTTTCTGTGCCACACAACGAGAGAGATTATAATAAGCTGGTCAATATGCTGGATAGTCTTATTGATGAGGTGGGTAATAATGCGTCACATCCCTTATCACGCTTGATGGA
>JQDQ01000149.1 GCA_000747625.2 Smithella sp. SCADC | reverse complement strand
CTGAGTTGAGTGATGTTGTCAAGCCGGTGGAGTTTCAATTTGATCAATGGTCAACAAAAAATGACGACCTGAGACGTTTGTGTGTTATTTGAAAGCATAAAACGGCAATATATTATGACGCTGAGTATAGAAAGATTGCATCGATAAATATCACCGATGTGAAGGAAGAATAGCAGAATCTCCATCAAGTGCATCGGTATAATGTAAATGGAAATTGGTACGCAGGTTATCGCTAATGATATTATGCTCTATATACGTATAATTATGTTGGGAAATTTAAGCGGCAACACATTTGATGCTTTTGTCGCACGTTTGAGCGGCAAGTCCGTTTTTCACAGCCGTCTGTTTGATGAAATTATAGTGGCTATAGTGGCGGCACCTTTTTTGGCAATTGTCAATGGATTTGCTGCCTGGCGGAATCGCAAGCGCTCACGCGCATAAGAGGCTGGAAAAACGACTAGAGTAATACTTGAAAAAGTTTTTTTATGGTGCCGAAGACTGGACTTGAACCAGCACGGATTTTGTCCACCACCCCCTCAAGATGGCGTGTCTACCAATTCCACCACTTCGGCATCAAAAAAAATATTTCACTCCACGCAGTTAATTCTAATGTTATTTAAACTTTTATCATATCCGGTCGTGAGATTGTCAATATGAAAAGCTCTTTGTCTACTTACTGACCGGTGCCACGGGGGGCATCGATGGTTGTGTTGGTACATTTGGGCTTACCGGCGGAAGTTTCTGCTCTGTAACAGGGACTTTGGTTCGTTCCAATAATGAAGAAGAACTTCTGTGGCTTGCCGTATAGGTAAGTAGCAGAGATGTACACATGAAAAGTACAGCTATACCTGCTGTCATCTTTCCCAAAAAGGTACCGGCTCCTGAAGAGCCAAAAACCGTTTGGCTGGAACCGCCAAACGCCGCACCCATATCGGCACCCTTGCCTGCCTGTAAAAGCACAATGAGAATCAAAGTAAGGGAAGCTGCAATATGTAAAATAACCAATAAAGTATACATAAATTTTTCTCTTATCTAAAAATTATTATTGTTAAATTTAATCTTAATCCAGGCTCTCGAGGCCAACCGCTACTTGTGCTCCAACAATAATTTTTGTTTTTATATTATCCGCTTGAAGCGGTTGGACAATACCAAAACGCTATAAGCTAGTCAACTTTTTTCTTTTTGTAATTATTATAAATACTTAAGCTTGCGGATGGATGTTATTGTTTGTTCTATGCTGGAGTAAACATCGCCGTACCAGGGGCCAAATGTTGTCAAATCGTAATCGCCCAGAAAAAGAATTTCTTCGTCCGGGAAGAAAAAAGAAAGATGTCCCGGTGTATGTCCGGGCGTGGCAACCACCTTAACCTTGAGAGAACCAAGATCAAGCGGTGGAAAATCCCGCTGAGAAATTCGCAAAGTACAATTGTCAAAAAGATTTAAAAATCCCATATGATCTTCATGCCAGTGCGACAACCAGACCTGATCAACTCCATCTTTTTCGTTTAGATCAGTAAGTTTTTGCAGGCTGCAGGAAGGATCGATGATTACTCTGGTATCTTTACCTGCCAGATATACGGAATGATTAAATGGATATTTGCCGCCGTTATCGCCACGGATAAACCGAATCCGACCAAATTGAACGTCCTTATCCATAATCCGGGGAAACTCCTTTTGGCATTATCGGCTCAACGTAACATTAATCCGATCACAATATCTGTTTACAGGACACTGACTGCAAAGGGGAGAAACCGGTTTGCATGTCTTGCGGCCAAAGGCAACCATGATAGTGTTATAAATAATCCAGTGACGGCGGGGTAGTTTTTTACGCAGGGCAAATTCCGTTTCATCCGGCGTTTTTGTTTTGACATAGCCCAGACGGTTGGAAATTCTGTGCACATGCGTATCAACACAAATCGCATCTTTGCCGTAAGCAAGAGAGACAACCAGATTGGCGGTTTTGCGGCCGACGCCTTTAACGGTCAGCAAGTCATCGATATTATCCGGCACTTTGGAGCCAAAACGCTCGATTAATTCCCGGCAGGTGTGATGAATGTTGCTTGCCTTCACACGGTAAAAACCCACCGGATAAATTGTCTTAGCAATCTTATCCACGGGCACTTTCAGCATTTCTTCCGGAGAGGATGCCAACTCAAAGAGCCTGTATGTCGCCACCTCTGTGACTTCATCTTTTGTCCGCAGACTAAGAAGTGTCGAAATGAGAATTACAAAAGGGTCGCGCTGATCTTCCGCCAGATGAGAAACAATCGGCATTGTTCCCACAGCCAGTTCTTTTTTTAAAATTTTGATGATGTTGTTAATTTGACTGTCTTTCATGTTTTTAAAAATTAAACACCGGTTCATTGACGACGGATTTTATAAGAATTTCAGTTGCTTTCTCCTGCGAAGGTTTACCGCTGACAGCCAGCCATACGCTTCCTTCGGCGCCACTTACACCGCCTGCCGCAACTAATGAGGCTGAAGCACCGGTAAGCAGCGCAATCGCGTCAAGTTCTGTAAATATTTCTCCCGGTACAGGCAAAAACCGTGGGCCTTGAACTCCGGGAATGTTCATTGTAGCAGCCAGATCGTCAAGATTTTCATAAACGCGCTTTTCCAATCCCACCGGTACAATTAGTTTGACGCGTCTTCCCACAATTGCGGGAAGAGAAGCACCGATGGTTCCGGCATTCGGGGCGCCGATCAGAATTGCCGCTCTTCTTTGGATTAAATTAACGGCATTGGCTCCCTTCAGGATGACGTCTCCTTCACGCAGCTCATCCACTACATCAAATATTGTTTTACCCTTCCGATACACTCCTTTTATTATTACAACGTCACCCGGAAATTTACTTTCGTCATAACTTCTTCCTGTCGATGTTGTCGGGCGATTTGGCGGTAAAATTATTCCGCGGTAAAAATGATTCCGTTGGAATGCCTTGGCCTGACCAAGATCTTTGAGAATTTCTTCCGCTGCGTAGCCGTTGGTTGTTCCGGCAACAATGACAATGGTTCCTTTTTTCAGTGCTTTTATAACGGCGGCATGTTTGGCGATTGCTTTTCCAATCAAACGTTTCCCCGCCGCCGGTGTCAAAACAAATTGTTTCATAATAGCTCTCCATTTTATTTCTTGTTTATATTATAGCCACTCCAGATTTGTATCTGTTAAGTGCACGTTTTAAATTCCGGTGGTTCCATAATTGTAATATTGTTTCGTTTCAAATATTCGGGGAAACCGTAAAGACGCTGGCCTCTGTATTCCATCACTACGGCATCGGCAGGGCAATTATTCAGACATCCGAAACAGGCCAGACATTTGTCTCTGTCAACAGTTTGTTTAAAAGGATTGATGGCTTTGGTCGGGCATTTTCTAACACATGTTCCACAACCGATACATTTTGAGGCGTCCACCGTATGTTTATTAATTGCTTTCTTGTTTAGCCAGATAAGAGGCAAAGCCCGTAAACCTTCTCTCAAAGCAATTTCATAGCTAATGGAAATTGTCTCACCTCGGGAAATTCTTGTCAGAGTGTCTGCCGTAAAACGGCGTACCTGATCAAATGTTGCTGCGTTGGGCAGGTGCTGTCCGGATTTTTGATTGGCACTGTCCCATTTTGGTGTGGGATAAGAGGGAATATTTCGAAACGCGTCCCTTCCTACAGGTACTCCGCCTTTGCTCGCCAGGATTTTGAGAATGTGACAGGAGGCGTTGTGCTGATTGCCTTCGGGACCACCGAAGGAAACGAACGCGGCAACCGGTGTTCCCTTGATGGATGGAATTTTTCCCAGCCAATCGATGACATTGTCAGGCGTGTCGTAATAAAAAACAGGAGTGCCAACGATGATAAAATCATAATCCGGCAGGATTTTTTTATCTGTTTCCTGAAATTCGAGTTCATCGACGGCGATATTTTTACTCTTTAAGATACAGCCGATAAGTCGAGCGTATCTTTGAGTATTGCCTGTTTGGCTGTACCACAAAATCAGGACTTTTTTCGGGGAATGTGTTTTTAAATCGGGATAGGCAGCGATGCTTTGCCGTGTCAGAGAAACCGGGAGGCACAAGGCTGTGCCTATGATGGCGCTTTTTTTGATGAAGTCTCGTCGAGTATCCATACAATCTCCTTCTGTAACATTTTCCTCGTAAAAGAAATAATACAACAAAATTTTATGTCCGGCGCACGTTACGTTTATACCAGCGCCGGCCCAACAAGCGTTGATGATGCCATGCAAAAGCAGGCAGGAACCCTCTGTTGCGCAGCCAGTAACGATGGGGGATTTCTTCAGTAGTTGCTTGTGCGCCCATCGCTATTTCTGCGCAAACAATACCTTCGCCCTCTGAGGCACTGCGATGCGCCAGCACTTTACCGCTTGCATCCACTATGGCCGCATTTCCTTCAAAGTAACCCCGGTATTTGATCGGTAACCCCGGCATCGGGCACTCAATCTCACCGCAATGCGCGGCATGAATGACCGGAGCACCGATGAGACGGGCGCTATCCTTTATGGCCGCAAGGGAGCAGCGATTGTTTGCCGGTTCCCAGAGCCTCTGGAGCATGCCAGGGAAATTGGCAGGTATGCTCCACCAGCACGAACCGCCCATGATCACATCCACTTGATTGCGCAGCCTCCGTGCGGTCATAGTGCGCATAAATTCCCAACAGACGGCCGCGCCAATACGTGTGTTGTCATAGGTCCCGAGAATGCCGCTATCATTCGAATCACCGCCTTCATAGAAATAATTTCCCCACATCGTAGGAAGATCTTTGTCGTGCTGGCCCAGAAGAGAGCCGTTAGCATAACACTGGTAGCGATTGCGTACACTGCCATCGGATAGCCTGCACAAAAATGAGCCTCCCAAAACAACTTGATGTTTTGCCGAAAAGTCACGCATGAAACTTACGGCTGTGCCGTCAATGTTCTGAATGGCCTCTACTCTTTGTTCATTAAGGAATATTTTATACAGTTCGCGCGGACTGAAGATGAAGAAAATGACCAATATAATAAATAGTGCCGGCAAATACCTATAGCGTCTGTTCACGAGAAGTGTTCTCCTGCTGAAAAGATTATCCATAATAACTCAATCCTTAATAAATTAATATATTAAATTTCTTCTATGCAATACCAATATATTAATTTTATTCTCAAAAATTCTTTGACAAACAAAATCATTGTTCATATACTCACACACCATAAAAATTACTGTCAAGCGATGCTCAGCAATAATATTTGTGAAGAATGTAAAGACTTCGAATTAAAGATGGAGAAGAAACTGGATTATCCGGAGAGAGAAAATACATGGTTTCCAAGGTACTCGTAAACCCTTTAGGGTGGGCAGTTATTATCTGTCCTGACTGCGGGGTAAAAACAATTACTAAGCCTGAAAAGGAATTGCAAAACAAAGTTCTGGATCGAGTTTGTACATGTGGAGCAAAATATCAATTACTGTTTGATACTAGATCTGCGCATCGGAAGAGATGTTCTTTGCCCGGTATTCTTTTGGCAGAGAAGGACATTCCGGTTGTCATTAAAAATATTTCCGAAATTGGAGCTTCTTTTTCTTTTGAAGATCATGTCAACGGCCTTGAGATTGGGAGTTTTTACAAGCTGAAAATGAAAATTAATCAGGACTGGATAGAAGGTGTGACCAAAATAACCAGAGTGCATAAGAATGTAGTGGGAGTTACGTTTTCCGAAATTGACACCGATCACAAAAAGATAATAGGATCCTATTCCCCTCCCAGTTAATCGAAATTTTTTTAAATCCTTCAGCTCACAGAAACGAAATCGTTATGCATTAAATATAATCTTGCTGACATCATAAATCTTGCCGTCTTTGATGACGGCTTGCGGATTACGACAAGCTTTGATGTTTTCCAAAGGGTTTTCTTTCAGTACCACCAAATCAGCGTATTTTCCTTTATTCACCGATCCGATTTTGTCGGCCATTCCGATAATCTTTGCGTTGTTGATGGTGGCGCACTGCAAGGCTTCCAGACAAGAAAATCCGATGCGGCCCAGCATTTCCATTTCGCGCCATAAACTTCCATGATATGAAAAAGGAACTCCGGAGTCCGTACCGCAGCCAATGGCAAGGCCTGCGTCTTTCATCGCCATCAAATTTCGTGGTCCGACAAGAAGGATATTGAAATAAATTTCAGGATTGGCCATATACCTGCCTTTGGCGTATAATTTTTCACAGCCGTATTTGCGATAGTTTTTCAGATGAACTATATTGCTTTCATGAATGGATGTTTCCGTATAATCTCCCAATGAAGAATTTATGTATTCGCGTCGAATGGTCATTTCTCTATCAATGAAATCGTTGCGGTATTTTTGAGGCAATTCATCGTAGGCTTCCGGCACAGCCAGCATTTGCGCGATGATCATGGTTGGAACAATGGCGATCTTCTTTTTAGCCATTGCGGTTATTTCTTTCTCCGTCAGCACCGCGTCAGCAATGGAATGTTCCATCGAACTGATGCCGTATTGCAGAGCACGGTCAAACCCGAATTTGGTATGAATGTGTCCAGCCGTGGCCAGATTATTTTTCTGCGCGTAGTCAAATATCGATTTTAGATGTTCATCCGCATATACAGGAATATCACCTTTCCCACAGAGCACGGACTTTTTGTCCATGGTGAGTTTGATAAACGATGCACCGAAGGCGGAGTTTTTCCGCATCTTTTCTTCCAAATCCTTTGTATTCTTGAACCATAAATTGGTGTCACCGGCAAACGCAATCACCACTGGAGAAAAAATGCTGACGTCTGAAGGATCAATATCGGGGTGCCCGCCATAGATATTAGTGAATGAATTGCAGTAAACAACCCGCGGACCGATTAGATCACCTTTTTCTATTTGCGATATAAAGTCATGCAGTAATTTAGGCATTGCGCCCATGTCGCGTATTGTCGTTACGCCATGCTTGATCTGCTGGATGTAATTTCTTTTCTGTTGACTAATAGTTGTTAAAATTCCCAAAGGATTGAGCTCCGATTGGCCAGGCAGGGTCGCATGGCAATGCGCGTCAATCAATCCGGGGATGACGAACTGATTTCTCAAATCTATAATCATATCGCCCTCCCTTGCAAAGGGGATTTCATTGGCAATAGTTTCAATGACACCATTTCGTATGGCAATAGTTTGGTCACGACGGATTACACCCAGGACAACATCAAGAACATCGCTATGGATGAGATAAAGCGCTTTACCCTCGATGGTGCCTGCCGGTTGATATTTGGGAAGGGACGAGCAACCGGTGATATTCGGCATTCCCAGAAAAAAGACGGATGCCGCCGCTGTCTGCATCAGTTGCCTTCTGGTCATTTCAAAAGAAATATTTCCCATGAATAATGCCTCCCCTTTAATATTTTAAAATCGCCGGGATAATTATGTCGAAAGAGCCGGATATTGCAAGAATATATTTATTGTTGGAAAACGAGGGGCGTGCTCAATTTGTTATAAATTGATGATCTTTGCTATTCCTCACATCGGGAATATTTACCGCAATCGTTTGCAGACCTGGGATCTACAGGTAAATAATTATTAATATAATTTTTTCAACAATTGTGATAATAAAAAAACAAATAAAAATACGAACGGAGATTTTATGCGCAAGATTATCGTTTTCATCTTTTGTGTTTTAATTTTTCTTTGTTCATGCTCGGAAACGGGCAAATCGGCGGAAGACTGGATTAGCAGAGCGCGTCTGTTATGGGATGGGAAACAATATACAGAGCCGAATAAGGCAATTGAATACTTGAATAACGCTATTAAACTGCAGCCTAATAATGCCGAGACTTACAACCAGCGAGGGGTTGCTTACAAAAATCTTGGCCAGAATCAGCGAGCAATTGAGGACTATAATGAAGCTATCCGTCTCAAACCGGATAATGTTTTGGCCTACTACAACAGGGGAACTGTTTACAACAATATTGGTCAATATCAAAATGCCATAGAGGACTATAATAAAGTTCTCCGTCTGGACCAAAATTCAATAATCGCGTACAACAGCAGAGGGATTAATTACAGCAGCCTTCACCAATATCAACGTGCCATAGAAGACTATAATAAAGCCATTCATTTGCAACCGAATTATGCCGATGCTTACAATAACAGGGGTCTTGCTTATTTAAAACAGGACAATGACAAATCGGGTTGCCGTGATTTACAAAAGGCTTGTAAATTAGGAGTTTGCAAAGCGCTGGAATTGGCTAAAAACAAGGGATTATGCCGTTGATTAATATTTGATTTGTTCTTGTAAATTGATAGCTTACAATAAAGATTCGTTTAACTTGTAGGTTACCATCTTTTTAAGCGTATAGCCTGATACCATTAACAAAAAAGTAAATTTTCCTAATATCAAACAGTTAATCATCTAATTTTTTTATTGACAAGCTTGTTCTGATGGTGTAATTACTATCAAAATGATAGTAATTACGTCAGCGGAGCGATATGAAACTTTCCACAAGAACGCGTTATGGAGTCAGATTGATGGTGGCACTGGCTCTTAATTATGGGCAAAATCCTGTATTTCTTAAAAATATTGCCAAAGATGAGAATATTTCCGAGAAATATCTGAGTTTGATCATCATACCTTTGCGGAGAATAGGCTTGGTGAATTCCATTCGAGGTGCACATGGAGGATACAACCTTGCAAAAGAACCGTCACAAATTACCATGAAGGAGATTGTAGATGTTTTAGAAGGAGATTGTTCTCTTGTTGACTGTGTCAATAATCCTTCCACCTGTCCGAGAGTGCCAATCTGCGCTACCCATGACGTATGGGCGATGGTCGGCGGTAAAATTTCCGAAACATTGAATTCAATTACTCTGGATATGCTGGCCAAAATTAATCGGGAGAAAGCCGGGAATGCGATGATGCATAATATCTAATATCAAATTTATTTGGCTAACTTTACTGGCAGAGCCTGTCCCGCGTATGCGGGATTTTCTGTAACGTATGTAAGATTTATAGAGGTGAAATGAGTAAAAAAGTCATGGTAGCCATGAGTGGCGGCGTCGATTCATCTGTCGCTGCCCTGATGCTCACAAATGAAGGTTATGATGTCTCCGGTGTAACCATGTGTTTGGGTATTGCGGAGGAAGACGGCTCGAAATGTTGCGGAGCCGCCGCTGTTGATGACGCAAAAAAAGTATGTGACCGGCTCAAAATTCCTCACTATGTTTTTGATTATGCGCTTGAGCTCGAAGATAAGGTCATTGCCAATTTCATCAGCGAATATCAGAAAGGAAGGACACCAAACCCCTGCGTTGAATGCAACCGTTACCTGAAATTCGGGAGTCTTCTGAAAAAGGCGAAAGGGCTCGGGTTTGATTTCCTGGCGACGGGTCACTATGCGTCTATCGAACGAAACGAAGATGGTTATTGCCTGAAAAGGCCGAAGGACAGAAAAAAAGATCAGACATATTTTCTCTGGACCATGCCCTATGAAGGATTGGAAAACGTACTTTTCCCACTCGCTTCTCTGACCAAGGAGGCAGTAAGGGAGGTAGCAAAGAAAGCGTTCCTGCCTGTTGCGGAAAAACAGGAGAGTCAGGATATTTGTTTTGTAACACAAAAGAATTATCAGGAGTTTCTCTTAGGAAGGGTGCGGAAAATAGAGCCGGGTCCGATTGTGGATATGCAGGGAAAGATTCTGGGCAGACATCGGGGAATTATATTCCATACTATCGGCCAGCGAGGAGGCCTGGGTATCAGTCATGCAACGCCGCTGTATGTTGTATCCATCGATCCCGATAAAAACCGTGTTGTCGTTGGTGAAAAGAAAGACTTAATGGCCAGGGGGCTTGTAGCCAGCGATGTAAATATGCTGGCTAAATCGTGGCCCGGGCAAGTTTATGCCAAGATCAGATACCGGAAAAAAGAGGCGCTCTGTAATGTAACGGTCGAAAAAAACAGGTTAAAAGCAATATTTGCCGAAGAGCAGGAAGCAATTACTCCCGGCCAGTCGGTGGTTTTTTATGAAAATGACCGCGTTCTGGGCGGTGGAACAATAGAAGAGGTTTTACATGGGAATTAAGAATGCTGCTACTTGTATCCTTCGCCGATGCGTCGTATCGACGAACTATACCCTCTCCCTTCGGAGGCTGTGTCGCAATTAACGTTTGTCATTGCGAGTTCACGACAGTGAACGTGGCAATCTCTGTGATGTCAATTAGATACGAGATTGCTTCGGTCGTTACTCTCCCTCGCAAAGACATTATGACACAGTCTCAGAGGGGAGAGGGTATAGGTGAGAAGGTTATTAATTTCCCCCTCCCCTCAATCCCCTCCCATGCGGGGAGGGGAAGGGTACAAGGTACAAACTGGTAAGATAGTTTACAAAACGAACCGGGGACATGGTTTACACTTTACGGCAAGGAGAGCATACAATGAGTAAAATCGATACAAAATTAAAAATAGAAACCCTGGCCCTGCATGGCGGCCAGGATGCTGATCCGGCAACGGGCTCGCGTGCGGTTCCCATTTATCAGACAACCTCCTACCAGTTCAAAGATACTGAACACGCGGCCAATCTCTTTGGCTTGAAAGAGTTCGGCAATATTTATACGCGGATGATGAATCCAACGACAGATGTTTTTGAGAAGAGGATGGCTCTTCTGGATGGCGGTGTAGGGGCGCTGGCGGTAGCCAGCGGTCAATCGGCCATTACCCTGGCACTTCTCAATATCGCCCAGGCCGGAGATGAAATAGTTTCGGCAGATAATCTCTACGGCGGGACCTACAATTTGTTACATTACACTTTTTCCCGTCTCGGGATTACGGTCAAGTTCGTCAAGTCGAACAACCTCGATGCTTTTCAGATGGCGATTACCCCGAAGACGAAGGCGATTTACGCGGAGTCTATCGGCAATCCTAAGCTGGACGTGGCCGACATGGAAGGCATTGCCGGTGTCGCGCATAAAAACGGCATTCCCTTCGTTTTGGACAATACCGTTTCGCCCTATCTGCTTCGTCCCATCGATTTCGGTGTGGATATTGTAGCTTATTCGGCGACTAAATTTATCGGCGGTCACGGCACATCTCTCGGCGGGGTGATTGTTGATTCAGGAAAATTTGACTGGACAAACGGCAAGTTTCCGTTGATCGCTGATCCTGATCCGAGTTATCACGGAATCAATTTTGTCGAAGCCCTGAAACCGCACGGTAATATCGCATATATAACTAAAGCTCGTGTATCTCTCCTGCGTGATCTGGGACCGGCACTGTCGCCGTTTAACGCTTTTCTCTTTTTGCAGGGACTGGAAACAATTCACTATGAAGAAGACTAAAAACGAAAAAATAAATAACGAATCGGTTGGTGTTGTAGAAACGCAGTATTACACTTTTGCCGAACCGGGCAGGGAATATAAATTTGAAAGCGGAGATAAGCTGGGACCGATCACCATTGCTTATGAAACATACGGAAAATTGAACAAGGATAAATCGAATGCAATCCTGGCACTGCATGCCCTTTCCGGCGATGCACATGCGGCAGGCATTCATCGTGGACAGGATGATCCGGGATGGTGGGATAATATGATCGGGCCGGGTAAGGCCTTCGATACAAACCGGTACTTCATCATCTGCTCCAACGTCGTCGGTGGTTGCAAAGGATCTACTGGCCCGTCTTCTCTGAACCCTGTTACGGGAAAGCCTTATGCGTTGGATTTCCCGTTTATAACCGTGACCGATATGGTTCATGCTCAGCGGCATCTCATTGATTATTTAGGTATCGATAAACTGTTGTGCGTTGCCGGTGCTTCAATGGGAGGTATGCAGGTACTCCAATGGGTAGCCTCCTATCCGGAGTGTGTGCGGTCGGCTATTCCTGTTGCGACGGCACTGAAACACTCTCCCCAGCAGATTGCTTTTAACGAAGTGGTCCGGCAGTCCATCATGGCTGATCCGGCCTGGCGTGAAGGGAATTACTACGAGTATGGTCAGCCGGAAAAGGGACTGTCGGTTGCCCGCATGATTGGCCACATCACTTTCATGAGTGATCAATCCATGGAAGAAAAATTTTCCCGGCGGTTGAAGAACGATAAATTCAGCTTCGGATTTGACGCTGATTTTGAAGTGGAAGGTTATCTGCGCTATCGGGGAGCTAATTTTGTGAAGCGCTTCGATGCCAATTCTTATCTCTATATTACAAAAGCAATAGATTACTTTGATCTGTCGGGAGGGAAACTCATTCCTCCCGGAAAGACCATTAACACCCGCTTCCTGATTATTTCCTTTAAGTCCGACTGGCTTTATCCGTCCCACCAGTCGCAGGAGATAGTCCGGGTATTAAAAAGGAGACATGTTGATGCTACATATTGCGAGTTGACATCCAGTTACGGTCATGACGCTTTTCTTATTGAAGTTGATGAACAGACAACACTGATCAAACATTTTCTCGACAAGACATTTAATGGATATCTTGTGGCAGGCAATTATGGAATCTAATAGTATTAATCTGGATCATCGAATCATTTATTCGATTATTGAACCCGATGCGCGCGTTTTAGACCTGGGATGCGGCGAAGGGGAACTCCTGTATCCTCTTGTCCTGAATAAGCACATCCGGGCTCAGGGGATTGAACTCAATGATAAGGCCATTCAGGAGTGTGTCAAGAAGGGCCTAAGTGTTTTTCAAGATGACATCGAAAACAGCCTGCGGGAATATCCGGATAATTCCTTCGATTACGTTATTCTGAACCAGAGCATGCAGGAAGTAAAAAAAGTAGATTGTGTCATACAGGAGGCCCTGCGTATCGGCAATAAGGTCATTGTCGGGTTTCCCAACTTTGCCTATATTAAATCGCGGCTCATGCTGTTTTTCCGTGGAAAGTCACCCATTACGGGTTCATTGCCCTATCTCTGGTTTGATACACCCAACGTTCGTTTTTTAAGTATCACGGATTTCAAAAACTTTTGTGTAGAAAAAAATATCCGGATTGTGGAAGCCCATTATCTGGGAGAAAAAGAAATTGTGCATCTCTGGCCGAATCTATTGGCCTTGAATGCCATCCTTGTTTTAACGAAAAGGAAGAATCGAGTAACATGAAATGGAATGAACTGAGTGAGCGCGTATTGAAAGGCAGACCGCTAACCTATGACGAAGCGCTTGCCGTTATGCAATCCTCCGATGACGACATTCTGGCAGTTCTGGACGCAGCGTTTACAATTCGTCGCCATTACTTCGGGCGCGGTGTAAGTCTTCATGTTATTCGCAACGCCAAGAGCGGATTATGTACAGAAAACTGCTCGTTCTGCAGTCAGTCTGCTGTGTCGCATAGTGCTATACCGGAATATCCTATGCAATCGGTTGATCAGATTCTGGCAGGAGCTAGAGATGCTCAGAGATCAGCCGCTGTGCGGTACTGTATTGTAACCAGTGGACGTACACCATCGGAAAAAGATATGGAGACGATCTGTCATTCTGTCCGGTGTATTAAACGAGAAATGCCCATTCAAATTTGCACGTCATTAGGATTATTGTCTGAGGAACAGGCCGTGCGATTAAAGCAAGCCGGTGTTGATCGATACAATCACAACCTGGAGAGCTCGGAGCGATTCTATTCTTATTTGTGTGCCACCCATGATTATCTTGATCGCGTTGCGACAGCTAGGATCGCGAAATCAGCTGGATTGGAACTGTGCAGCGGGGGGATTATCGGTATGGGAGAAGATATAAAGGATAGGGTTAATCTGGCATTAGCGTTACGCGAGTTAGACGTAGATTCCATACCTCTTAATTTTCTTGATCCGCGTCCCGGCACGCCAATGGAGAAGCTTATCAAACTTACACCGGTAGACTGTCTCCGCTCACTCGCTATGTTCCGTTTTGTAAATCCCGGCAGAGAGATTCGAATTGCCGGGGGGCGGGAAGTGTGTATAGGCAGTATGCAGGCTTTATCCCTGTATGCTGCTAATTCCATGTTTACGGTAGGCTACCTGACAACGCCAGGGCAAGGGTATCAAGCCGATACGGACATGATTGCACAGGCGGGATTTACAGTTACGGAAATTATTGAATGAAAGAGAATAGATTAATATGAGTCTCAACAAGAAAGCAGTTGCCCTTCTTTCCGGAGGGCTGGACAGCACCCTGGCTGTAAAAATGATGATTGATCAGGGTGTTGAGGTAACGGCAGTTCATTTTACCAGCGTTTTCTGCAACTGTTCGCCAAAAACAGCCGGATGCAAAATGCACGCGCGCCAGGTCGCCGAAGAATTTGCAGTTCCCATTATCGTCATCCACAAAGGAATGGACTATATCAAGATGGTGGAAAATCCGCCGCACGGCCACGGCAGCGCCATGAACGCCTGCATCGATTGCCGCATCTACATGCTGCGGAAAGTTAAAGAGATGATGCCGGAGCTGGGCGCTTCTTTTGTGATCACCGGTGAAGTTCTCGGACAGCGCCCGATGTCCCAGCAGCGGCATACGGTTCGTTTGATCGAAAAGGAAAGTGGATTGCAGGACCTGATTCTCCGGCCTCTTTCAGCGCAGCATTTCGAGCCGACTCTGCCGGAACGCGAAGGAATTGTAGATCGGAACAAACTGCTCAATATTTCCGGCCGGGGCCGCAAACCGCAATTTGAGCTGGCGGAAAACCCGGGCGTGACAGACTATCCCTGTCCCGCCGGCGGTTGCCTGCTGACCGACAAGGTCATCGCCGCGCGTCTGCGTGATCTTTTCGATCACACATCCGATTACAACCATACTGATTTGGTTCTTTTAACTATTGGCCGTCATTACCGGTTGCACCCTGATCTCAAGATTATTCTGGGGCGCAATCAGGAAGAAAATGAACGCCTGATCTCGCTGGCCAAAGACGGACAGCGTATTTTTGAACCGGAGAATTTCCGCGGGCCGACGATTCTGGCCGCGGGCCGTCTGGACGAAGAAAGAGAAGCAGACATCGGTGCGATGATCGCAGCACACAGTCAGGATACAAAACCATCTTACAAAATAAAGAAAACGACGCATGGAGAAGAAAAGTCGAGCGTATTTGAAGCGGACAAGAAGCCGCGCGAAACATGGGACGATTTGCGTTTGGGTTAAAAAACGAGAGTTGCTCGATGAACGAAGAACAAATTATTTGCTGGTTGCATGAAGATGACGTCAAGAAACCGGAAGTTCTCTCTATTGAAAAAGTTGACAAAATTTAATGATATTGATAGGGAGTAACAAAGAGGGGTGGCCCGGAATATACCGGACCTGAGATTATACCCATTGAACCTGATCCGGGTAATGCCGGCGTAGGGAGAAGAGAAATATGCTTTTTTTCTAACCTATGCCGCCCGGCATGGGTTTTTTATATGGAGGAGAAATGTTCATAGAGATTAACGGCGAAAGCAAAGAGATCGATAGAGAAATATCCATCATAGAATTTCTTTTGGAACTTGGCGCAGATCCCAAGGTGGTTGTTATAGAGTTAAATCAGTCCATCTTGGATCAATGTCAATGGAATAACACAGTGCTGAAGGAAAACGACAAGATAGAGATAATATCTTTTGTCGGAGGAGGATGATCATGGACAATAAATTAATCATAGCCGGACACGAAATCAAAAGCAGATTCATGCTGGGCACCGGCAAGTTCTCATCAAATGAAATGATGAAGGCTTCGCTGGAAAGTTCCGGCGCACACATAGTGACCGTTGCCTTAAGGCGTGTGGATATCAAATCCAATAGTGAAAATATTCTGAAGTTCATTCCGGAGGGCTGCATCATCATGACCAATACGTCGGGAGCAAGAAACGCCGACGAGGCTGTTCGTATCGCGCGTCTCGCCCGGGCGATGGGCTGCAGCGAATGGATTAAAATAGAAGTGATCAATGACAACAAGTACCTCCTTCCCGACAATTTAGAGACCATCCGTGCAACAGAGATACTTGCGAAAGAAGGTTTCATCGTGATGCCTTACTGTAACCCGGATCTTTACGATTCCCGCCGTTTGAAAAATGCCGGAGCCGCCTCCATCATGCCTCTCGGCGCGCCCATCGGAACCAACAAAGGGCTTAAGACAAAAGAGTTGATCAAAATACTGGTTGAAGAAATGGACCTGCCCATCGTGGTTGACGCCGGTATTGGCCGGCCTTCTCATGCGGCTGAAGCGATGGAGCTGGGAGCAAGCGCTGTTTTGGTCAATACAGCCGTCGCTATTGCCGAAAATCCGGCTCTGATGGCTGAGGCTTTCGCTCTGGCCGTCAAGGCAGGACGGAACGCGTACAACTCCGGGCCGGGCGCGATAAGAGACATTGCCGATGCTTCCTCGCCACTGACGGGATTTTTAAGATGAGTTTTTATCAGACTTTAAAAGTATACATAGACGAAAAACTGCGCCGCATAACGGAGCAGGAGATTTATCGAGTTCTGGAAAAGGAAATTCTCGACGAAAAAGATTTCCTCGTGCTTCTGTCGGAGAAAGCCGAAAACTATCTTGAACCTATGGCAAAAAAGGCAAACAAATTGACATTGAAGAACTTCGGCCGGGTGATCCATCTGTACTCGCCCCTGTATCTGAGCAATTTCTGCGATAATGAATGTGTGTACTGCGGTTTCAAACATTCCAACGCCATAGCCAGAAAAAAACTCTCCCCGGAGGAAGTGGAAAGAGAAGCCGAAGCTGTTGCGGCAACAGGAATACTTCATCTGTTGGCATTGACCGGAGAGTCCCGGAAAGAGGCTCCTGTTTCTTACATTAAAGATTGTGTCAACATCCTGAAAAAGCATTTCAGCTCCGTCTCGATAGAGATATATCCCCTTCCACAGGAAGAATACGCTGAATTTGTCTTAGACGGAGTTGATGGTCTGACCATTTATCAGGAGACTTACGATGAAAACACTTATCAAAGGTTTCATCTCAAGGGTTTGAAAAAAGACTTCCGGTTCAGGCTGGATGCGCCTGAGCGCGCATGCAATGCACAAATGCGCAGCGTTAACATTGGCGCGCTTTTGGGGCTTTCCGATTTCAGAAAAGACATATATTTTACAGGGCTTCACGCCTCTTATATCCAGGACAAGTTTCCGGGTACGGAAGTCGGCGTCTCCTTTCCCCGCATACAACCGCAAACGGGAAATTTCCTGCCGGCAAACCCGGTAAGCGACAAACAATTGGTGCAGGCTATGCTTGCGGTGCGGCTTTTCCTGCCGCGTGCCGCCATCAATATCTCCACCCGGGAAAACAGCGTCTTAAGAAAAAATCTCATCGGGCTGGGAGTTACGCGCATGTCGGCGGGCTCGCGCACAGAGGTCGGGGGATATACAGCGTCCGTAAGAAAAGAAGGGCAGTTTGCAGTAACCGATAAAAGCAGCGTTGCCCATGTCAAAAAAATGATATCTTTGAAAGGCTATCATCCGGTGATGAAGGACTGGCAGATAATTTAAGCATGAATGAATTTGAGAAATCGCTATTAGCGTATTTTACCCGGAAACAGCTAGGTAAAATACAGTGTGTGCATGCCGGCATTGCCGGCGCCGGCGGCCTGGGATCGAATTGCGCCTTCAACCTTGTGCGTTGCGGATTTAAGAAAATGACCGTGTGCGATTTCGATGTGGTTGAGACATCCAATCTCAACCGGCAGTTTTATTTCCTAGACCAGATCGGAATCAGCAAAGTCGAGGCGCTCAAATCAAATTTGCTGCGTATAAACCCTGATGCGGAAATAACGTCATATCAGGAACGTATCACCGCGCAAAACGCCAAAATACTATTTGAAAAATGTGACGCGGTTGTTGAAGCGTTTGATCAGCCTGTGGATAAAAAGATGCTCGCGGAAGTGTACGCTGATTCGGAACGATTTTATGTTTCAGCTTCGGGGCTTGCCGGCTGGGGAAACAGCGATGAAATTATTGTCAGAAAAATAAGCGAAACATTTTGTCTGATCGGTGACGGGAAATCGGGTGTGTCGCAGCAGAGCCCTCCCTGTTCGCCTAGGGTAAATATTGCCGCCGCGAAAGAGGCGGACTGTGTTCTGGAGTGGGCGTTAAGAGATGAATAGAAAAGTATTTCAAGGTTTGTATTGTATAACAGCGGAAAAGTATTCCCGGGGAAGAAGCAATATTGAAACAGCAGAGGCAATAATAAACGCCGGTGTTAAAATACTTCAGTACAGGGAAAAAGAAAAAAGCAAGGGCGATAAATACTATGAGTGCCTTAAACTCCGGGCTATGACCAGGCAAAACAATGTGTTGTTTATAGTCAATGACAATGTGGATATCGCCATTGCTGTCGGGGCGGATGGCGTGCATATCGGACAGGAGGATTTGCCTGTAGAAGTCGTGCGAACTTTAGTTAGTGTTTTGAAAAATGTTGCATGGAAAAGAAAAGTCACGCGTGTTTGAAGCGCAGAGGAAACCGCGCGAAACATGGGACGCATTTCGTCCGGGTTAAGAAACAAGATTTTGTCATGAATTATTATCTGAAAAGCGCGATGATGTCTTCCCTGATAAAAAATGATGTATAAAGAACACATAAAAATGGTCGTATGATACAAAATCCGAAATACAATAACTTATTGGCTGAATTGAAGCGCCTGGAGCATGTGGCCATCGCCTTTTCCGGAGGCGTTGACAGTTCATTTTTGCTTGCCGCGGCGAAGGAGGCCCTGGGTGACAAGGCTGTAGGTATCACCATCGATTCACCGGCATTGCCCCGTTATGAACTGGAAGATGCCATAGCGATAGCTGGTTTGATCAGGGCCAGACATATAATTGTTCAATCCCGCGAAATTGAAGATGAGGTAAAACTAAACCCCGTGAATCGATGTTACTTCTGCAAGAAGGTGGAGTTCGGCGCAGTCATTGAAAAAGCAAAAAGCCTTGGTATCCGGCATGTCCTGGACGGAAGCAACGCCGATGATTTGATGGACTATCGCCCGGGGATGAACGCTATAAAAGAGCTACAGGTATTGAGCCCCTTGCTTGAAGTAGGGTTGACGAAGGCCGAGATTCGTGATTTTTCCAAAGATCTCAACCTGCCGACATGGGATAAGCCTGCCTATGCCTGCTTGTTTTCCCGTATTCCTTACGGACAGGAAATCAGGCTTGAATATCTGGAAAAAGTCGAAAAGGGGGAAAAATTCTTTATCGACAAAGGATTCAGGACTATCCGGGTGAGGTGTCATGGCGAACTGGCCCGTATCGAAGTGGCTGTGGCAGACAGGATAAAGCTGCTTGAAGAGCCCTTGGCATCGGAAATAACACAAACGCTAAAATCGCTTGGATTTAAATATGTCACCCTCGATATCCAGGGTTATCGCAGGGGGAGCTTCAACGAAAACATCGATCCGGCCAAATCAACAGGATTTGAGCATGGATGAAAAACAAATCACTGACTGGTTGCGCGAAGAGAATGAGCAGAAACTGGAAACGCTCTGGCGTCTGGCCGACGAAACGCGTATCACTCACGTGGGCAATCAGGTCCATCTGCGCGGCCTGATCGAAGTTTCCAACATCTGCGCCCGTCGCTGCGGCTATTGCGGCATCAGCGCCGGCAACCGTCAAATTCAACGCTATCGCATGACCGAAGAAGAAATCATGGATTGCGTACAAAGGGCCGTCGGCTTCGGCTATGGGACCGTTGTTATGCAGGCCGGAGAAGACTACGGCATTACACGGCAATGGATGACCAATATCATCCGCCGGATCAAAGCCGAAACATCCCTGGCTGTTACTCTTAGCCTTGGCGAAAGATCCGATGAAGATTTGATTGCCTGGCGCGAGGCGGGGGCCAATCGCTATCTCATCCGTTTTGAGACTTCCAATCGGGAACTCTATGACCGGATTCATCCGCCTTTGGGTGACAAATCATCGGACCGGTTTGCCATTCTGGAGAATCTCAAAAAACTTGGCTATGAAGTCGGCAGTGGTGTCATGATCGGTATTCCCGGTCAAACCTATGAAGATCTTGCCCGCGACATCCTGGCGTTTCGTGAATTGGATCTCGATATGATTGGCGTCGGTCCTTTTATTCCTCATCCCGAAACACCGCTGGGGCAGACACTGCCTTGCGCTCCGTCCGATGAACAGGTGCCGAATACCGAGCAAATGACCTACAAAGTCATTGCCCTGACACGCCTGGTCTGCCCGGAGGCAAACATTCCCAGCACGACTGCGCTGGCCAGCCTCAACAAAGCCGATGGCCGCGAACTCGGTCTCATGCGCGGCGCCAATATCGTGATGCCCAATCTGACGCCGCCGCAATACCGGGTGATGTATGAAATCTATCCCAACAAAGCCTGCATCAATGAAACATCCGAGGCCTGCGCTTCCTGCCTTTCCATGCGCATCCTGAATATCGGGCGAACATTAGGTAGCGGGCAAGGGGGAAGGCTGAAACGCAGTTCGCGGTAGTTCTCGAAACGGAAAACGGAGAATGCCTTTGCAATACTAAGTTGCTTTCAAAGGATAACGAGACAATGTAGTCCGAACCTTCAGGTTCGCTTGTTCAACGGGTCTAAAGAGCGCATTGGTACAGGAAATTATCAAATACGGAATAACGATTTAACTGGCTGCAGGATAATTATTAAACGCACAGGAACCCATGCTGATTTATTCCGATAATTGTCAATATTTAAGTATACTGTCGCTTGAATCCATAAAATTATTTGTTTTCTTAGGTGAAATATTGTATCTTCAGAATCATGAAAGTAAAAGAAATCATAAGAATAATTGAACAAGACGGTTGGTACAAAGTGAGACAAAAAGGCAGTCATATGCAATATAAACATGTAACAAAAAAAGGTCTGGTAACGATAGCCTGTCATAAATTAGTTGATGAAATTGCACCGGGAACGTTATCAAGTATAGTAAAACAAGCACAGATAAAATTGGAGAAATGATAATTATGCAGAAATTTTTAGTTGTTTTTGAAAAAACTAAAACGGGATATAGCGCTTACGCTCCTGATTTGCCTGGCTGTATTGCGACTGGCCGGACAAAGAACGAGACCGAACAAAACATATATGAAGCAATCCAATTTCATTTAGAGGGTCTTAAAGAAGAAAAAGTTAGAATTCCGAAAATGAAAGCGGAAAGTGAAGTTCTTGTTTTTGGATAAAAATGTAACCGAGGTGGGAAAATAGATTTTTTACGTAGTTTTGGCTCCTATGCAAAAGGAACGGCAAAACCTGAAAGCGATATAGACATAGCAATAGTTTCTTCCCAGTTTGGAAAAAACAATTTGAAAGAAATGATGTTTCTGCGAAGAATAGCTTTAAAATTGATTCACACCTTGAACATCTGCCGTTTTCGCCAAAAGACATTAATGATCGCTACTGCGCATTGGCACAGGAAATTATCAAATACGGAATAACGATTTAACCTGCCGCAGGATAATTTTAAAACGCACCGGAACCCATGCTGATTTGTTCAGATAATTGTAAATAATTAAGTATACTGTCGCTTGAATTCCACTTGAATTCATAAGAATAATAGTATTGACATGGGTATAATATATGGTATAACTTAATTAGGTAGATTGGAGGTGTTTCATGCAAGCAATAAAAACGGCAATATCATTAGATGAAGAATTGCTTAGAAAAGTCAATAGTATAGCAATTGACTTACATATTTCCCGAAGCAAGGTATTTGCCCTGGCTGTACAGGACTTTTTAAAAGTACGGGAAAATCAATCTTTACTTGCGCAGTTGAATAAAGCGTATGAAGACTTTCCAGACAAGGATGAAAAAGCAATTTCAAAAACCATGCGTATCAAACACGGGAAAATTGTTGAGCGCGAATCATGGTAATTAAACAAGGTGAAATATATTGGATTAACCTTTCTGAACCTAAAGGCTCCGAGCCGGGATATCGACATCCGCATATCGTCATTCAAAACAATTTATTTAATACAAGCCGCATCAACACGGTTGTCGTTTGTTCTCTAACCACAAACCTTAACCGCGCGAATGCCCCCGGTAATGTGCTGTTGAACAAAAGTGAAGCAAATCTTCCCAGAAAAAGTATTGTCAATATTTCCCAAATTTTCACCGTCAACAAGACGGACTTGGTTGAAAAAATAGGGCAAGTGTCACAAAACAGGATGATGGAAGTTCTTGATGGCCTAAAATTGCTTACCGAGCCTCGCGAGGTATGAAGGAGCAAGAAACAGGGCCATAGCACTATTCCGGGGTAACAGGGGACATTTGACTCAAATAATTTCTATTGATATTTTGAAGTACGTCCCCTACATGCCCTTAAATTTCGAGCACTTCATTAGATGTTCCTTGGTGTTCCAAAATATTTCTTGACAACATGCGCGGCTGGTGTTATGTTGGGAACATCTTGGAACATCAATAAGGAGAACGTATTATGAAGAACACATTTACCGCTTCAGTTCGAGAAAACCCAGGACGACAGTTCTTGGTCGTGGAGTTCCGACATCCATTGCGTAATGACACGAACAATCGCCGTGGAAAGAAAATTCGTAAAGGTTTGGGCACTGCCGACCGGAGTGAAGCCGAGATGCTGGTAGAACAACTCAATCATGTTCTGCGCGACGAATCGCTCTGGTCAGTTGGTGCCCTTCCGGAGGCCATCCGACGAGGCTTCGACCCGCGCGTTATAGAAATTTTCTATGCAGATATTGAGCCTACATCGCGCAAAGCCAAAACAATGCGCGAACAGGTCTTACCCTTTCCTGATAGATCGAGCGGTTATTCACGGATCCTTCTTATTGGTGTGCCTGGCAGCGGCAAGACATCTCTCGACCGTCAACTCATGGGATCGCAGTCCGAACGTGATGCCTTCCCTCCGACCTCTGTGAACCGGACCACGACGTTTCCCATTGAAACCATCTTCCGCCCTGGTAATTACGCTGCCGCAGTGACGTTTCTCTCCGAACATGAAACACGTTTCGAAATCGAAGAATCTGTTTCGGCAGCGATCCTCCGAGCGACAACTGACAACTTCGAACGCACAGCTAAAGACTTTCTCGAACAGTCCGATATGCGGTTCCGGCTGAAATACATCCTGGGCGACTATAAACCCGAAGAGACGAACGACCAAGACCCATACGATGATCCAAATCAGGACGATTTCATTGAGGACTGTGGTTTTGAGGATGACGAACGCAGAAAAGACCAAGAAAAAATAGAAATATTTGTCAACCGTATCTGGACGCTAGCGCGTGAGTACCGCACCAAGGTCGAGAGTGAATTTGGCAACCTCGACAGCATGGAAGCAGATCATCGCAGCGCCGCACTTGATTTAATCCAAACAGAAGCTGAGAGCGCGGATGAGTATACATCAATTGTATCAGACATCCTCGAAGAAATCCGCGAACGATTTAACTCCGTGACGGTCGGTAAATATGAGAAGACCACTACCGGCTGGCCGAGATCGTGGTATCTTGACACGAGAGATCGCACGGAGTTCTTTACCACACTCCGATTTTTCGCTGGAATCGCGTCAACTCGATGGGGACACCTCCTTACGCCACTAGTCAATGGCATACGCGTTTCCGGGCCATTTCAACCATCGTGGTCAATAACAATCCCGAAGTTTGTCGTGATCGATACTGAGGGACTTGGCCATAAAGCCGATGCCTCTGCCGATCTACCCGACCATCTTATCAGCATGTTCAACGAGGTTGACAGCATCATCCTAGTACACAGTGCCAAAAACGCTATGGATTTCAGCGTCGGAAAAGCACTTGAAGCTCTCGTGAGTGCGGGACAAACCAAGAAAACGGTTATCGCATTCACCCATATGGACGCCGTTCACGGTCCAAATC
The DNA here is from genome assembly GCA_000747625.2 of Smithella sp. SCADC. GTDB lineage: Bacteria > Desulfobacterota > Syntrophia > Syntrophales > Smithellaceae > Smithella. The sequence goes on along the minus strand of JQDQ01000149.1, from coordinate 11,153 downwards.
TTAAGGGTCGGGCAAAATACGAACATGCCTTCAATAATCTGCGGAACATAGTTGAAAACCAGCTCGCTAAATCGCTTCCATCAGAGGTAATTAGATTCGTTACCGATCATCTAGAACGCAATGTTTTCTATTTGGGCAAAATCAACGAAGTAAAACCAGAACCCGCTTATCCCGAATTGCGACGGCTCGCTAACCGTCTAGAGAGCGCAGCACCAACACTTCGAAGGGTGATTGCGTTCCCTAAGTACAACATGGACCACCTGGTTCTTTCTATCCGCGAGGCAGCAGAATCTTTCCGGCTGCCTTGGCGCGCAAGACTCGGGCTGGATATCCTCCCCCAAGTGTCACCTTGTCCGTGGCAGAGCATCAAAGCAATGACCCGACGCTATGCAGAGGGCTTCGATGACGGATATCGTTTACGACCAGTCTCCAACCTTCTTACTAATCTCAATGTCGCTGTGTCCCGATTCCTCGAAACACCTACGAGTTGGGATGGAGAGGCTACTAACGAGGAAAAGCGTGACATCGTTGATCACATCAAGGCGGTAGTCACTGATAGCTTGGCCGAACTCAGCGTACGGCGGTTGCGTGAACAACCACAACCGCAATGGCAAACTGCATACGGGTACAGTGGGCGTGGAACAACGCGTGACCGTCGGGACACCGTGGAGTCTATCTACTCACGATGGGTTCCCATCCCGACCGGCGTAGGCAATGTCGACGCCGAACAATTTCTGGAAGATGTCAAGAGCAAGGTCGTTGCTGCAATTGACAACGTACGGAGCGAAGTAGAGGTGCAGCGAGCACAATGAATTAGCGGCCAGTCATGACACAGAGGAGTTGCTGAGTTGCAAAGCACTTCAGCATATCCAAACGATCGCTCTGGCGCAACGGAATCTACAGACCTAGTTTCGGTCGCGCCCCTTCAAGTCAACATAACGTCCAATAATATTCGACAAGAAAAGGCCGGAGGGAACCGGCCTTTTCTTTGCTGATAATTTCTATTTTGCCATTTGAACTATTGAATATCCGGGAAAGACTCAAGAATAATGAATTCAGAAAGTTATCGTGTTTGGTCAAAATACTCTTAACTCGGAGGCACCTGAATTCTAATAGTTAATCCTATAACTTGTCTCATCATTCCAAGCCCACAAAAAAATATAAAAATAATTCTTGACAGAACTTCTTTTTTATATTATCTATCATTTCAATAGATATTGTAGAGATTAAACAAATTATGAAACTCTCGACCAAAGGACGCTACGGTGTCCGGCTTATGTTAGATCTTGCCGCCCATTATGGCGAACGTCCGGTTCTTTTAAAAGAGATATCTCAGAGAGAAGATATCTCGGAAAAATATCTCTGGCATTTGATTACTCCGTTAAAATCAGCCGGATTAATTCATGCCACACGCGGAGCGCATGGCGGGTATGAGCTGGCAAAAGCGCCTTCTGAAATAACCGTCAAAGATGTTTTCGAGGTTGTCGAAGGGCCTATATGCCTGGTCGATTGCATGGAAAACCCTGCAACCTGCAAACGCTCGGACTTTTGTATTGCCCGTGATTTGTGGGGAGATGCTTCCAAGGCGTTAGCCGAGTCGCTGGGAAAAACAACGCTCGCCACGCTGGTCAAGAAGCAAAAAGATAAAAAACAGCGTCATGCTGTAAATTACGATATTTGATGAATGGTTTAATTATGTACTTAAAATATGAAATAAGAAATCTGAATAACGTTATGCGAATGATGTGTTGTTGTATGGAAATGCGACGTTTCCGGGAAGGGAGAGGTTCGTTCATGTAGCGCTGAATTAGCATAATATCCATGAACAACCCGCCGCCCGGTGACCTGAAGAAACCGGAAGGCGGGTTTTTTTATTTATAATTAATTCAAACATAAAGGAGGACATTAAAATGACAAAAAGAAGAAGATTGGAAACACTGGCATTACACGCGGGTCAGAAGCCGGATTCGGCGACAGGGGCAAGTGCTGTTCCGATATACCAGACCGTTGCGTACAACTTTAAAGATACAGAGCAGGCCGCAAACCTCTTTGCACTGAAGGCGCCGGATTTCCCGGGGGGGATATACACCCGTTTCACAAATCCGACTTATGAGGTACTGGAAGAGAGAATAGCGGCATTAGAGAGTGGAATCGCCGCGGCCGCGCTCGCATCCGGGCAGGCCGCCACGCTCTTATCGATACTGACGATTGCAGACACCGGGGATAATATCGTATCGGCAGAGACGATTTACGGGGGAACCTATACGCTCTTTGACCTGACACTTCCAAAGAAATTCGGGATAAAGGTGAAATTTGTCGAGCCTTCACCGGAAAGATTCAAAGAGGCGATAGATGAAAACACAAAGGCAATATTTGCGGAGACGATCGGAAACCCGAAGCTGAACGTGCTCGATATCGAAGAGGTTGCAAAGGTCGCGCACGATGCAGGAATTCCGCTGATTATCGACAATACCTTCCCGACACCCTGCCTCTGCCGTCCATTTGAGTGGGGCTGCGACATCGTGATGCACTCCGCAACGAAGTGGATAGGGGGGCACGGGACATCGGTCGGAGGACTGGTCGTGGATTCCGGCAACTTTGACTGGAAAGATGAAAAGTTCGGGATCAATGAGGCCGATCCGGCATACAGGGGCGGCCTGAACTATCTGAACGAGTTCGGCAAGCTTGCGTACATCGTAAAGCTGAAATCGAGATTTACGAGGGACTTAGGTCCTGTAATGAGCCCGTTCAATGCGTTTTTGTTCCTGCAGGGACTGGAGACGCTCCACCTGAGGATGGAGAGACACAGCGAGAATGCATTAGCGGTTGCTGAATTCCTGCAAGAGCATCCAAAGGTGAACTGGGTCACCTACCCCGGGCTTCCAGACCATCCGACACATGAGCTTGCCTGCAAATATCTCAAAGGAGGATTCGGCGGCATGATCGGATTCGGGATAAAAGGGGGACTGGAGGCCGGAAAGAGGTTTATTGAGCGTCTGAAGTTATTCTCGCACCTTGCAAACGTGGGGGACGCAAAGTCGCTTGCCATCCATCCCGCCAGCACCACCCATTCACAGCTCACGCCGGAGCAGCAGAGGGAAGCGGGGGTCACCGAAGATTTTGTGCGGCTTTCTGTCGGGATTGAGCACATTGACGATATTATCGAAGCTCTGGATGCCGCATTGGAGAAAATTTAATGCGGAAGCATAAAAATGATGAAATAGCTTTCCCCCTTTTCTAAAGGGGATGCAGGGGGATTTTCCCGAGTGATTAATTCAATAAAATCTCCCCTTGCTAACCCCTCTTTAAGAAAGAGGGGATTTTTTAAAGCAAAGCAATGAGAAAAATTAATTATCGAAAGGAGAACAAAATGAAAATATATAAGGACATTACCGAAACTATCGGCCGTACGCCCCTGGTTAGTTTAAATCGAATGACGGAGGGGATTGGAGCCCAAGTTGTATTAAAACTGGAGTCTTTCAATCCCCTGTCCAGCGTTAAAGACCGCATCGGCATAGCCATGATTGAAGATGCCGAAAAACGCGGTACCCTGAAAAAAGATTCCGTTATTATCGAACCCACCAGCGGCAATACCGGTATTGCCCTGGCCTTTGTGGCAGCGGCGCGAGGATATAGATTGATCCTGACCATGCCGGACACCATGAGCATGGAGCGCAGACAGCTTCTGCAGATTTTCGGCGCGGAACTGGTTTTGACGCCGGGCGCGGAAGGCATGCCCGGAGCCATCAGAAAAGCAAAGGAACTTGCTCAAACAACACCGGGCGGCGTTATTTTGCAGCAGTTTGAAAATCCGGCTAATCCCGAGATTCACCGCAAGACAACGGCTGAAGAAATTTGGGATGATACAGACGGTAAGGTAGATATTATTGTTTCCGGCGTGGGAACCGGCGGTACAATTACCGGTGTTGCCGAGATTATTAAAGCACGGAAGAAAGATTTCCGGGCCTTTGCGGTGGAGCCGGAGGATTCACCGGTACTTTCCGGAGGTTCTCCCGGCCCGCATAAAATTCAGGGAATCGGCGCGGGATTTGTTCCCGCTGTGTTGAACAAAAATATTATCGATGAAATCGTGAAAGTCTCCAATGACAATGCCGGAATCACCGCGCGGCGTCTGGCGCGCGAAGAAGGCATCCTCGCCGGAATATCCAGCGGCGCGGCGCTCTGGGCAGCTCTTGAAGTAGCGAAGCGACCGGAAAACGCCGGCAAACTGATCGTGGTCATCATTCCCGACACCGGCGAGAGATATCTTTCGACCTGGCTGTTTAAGGAGCAATAAAATGCATCATGATAGGTATGAATTAAATGTCCAGTTGGCGCAAATGCTCAAAGGCGGCGTCATCATGGACGTAACGAATGCAAAGCAGGCTAAAATTGCCGAAGAGGCGGGAGCTGTTGCGGTCATGGCGCTGGAGCGGGTTCCCGCCGATATTCGTAAAGATGGCGGTGTGGCGCGGATGTCCGATCCGGCGATGATCACGGAAATCAAAAAAAGTGTTACCATTCCGGTGATGGCCAAAGCGCGCATCGGACATTTTGTGGAAGCGCAAATTCTCGAAGCTCTTAAAATAGATTACATTGATGAGAGCGAAGTGCTGACACCCGCCGACGAGGAATGTCATATCGATAAAAGCAAATTTTCGATTCCCTTCGTCTGCGGCGCCCGCAATCTGGGCGAAGCGTTGCGCCGGATCGCCGAAGGTGCGGCCATGATCCGCACCAAGGGAGAAGCGGGAACAGGCAATGTTGTGGAAGCCGTGCGTCATATCCGGGCCATCAATCGCGAGATTCGTATTCTGGCCGGACTGCCTAAGGAAGAAATCACCGGCTTTGCCAAAGCAAACGGGCTGCCTTATGAACTGGCGCTCAAGGTCAAGGAATTAGGAAGATTGCCGGTGGTTAATTTTGCCGCCGGCGGTATTGCCACACCGGCGGATGCCGCCCTTCTGATGCAGTTTGGTTGTGACGGTATCTTTGTCGGTTCGGGCATATTCAAATCTACAAATCCCGAAGTACGCGCGCGGGCTATCGTCAAAGCAACGGCGTACTTCCATGATCCGGCAAAGATTCTGGAAGCGTCAACCTCTATTGGTGAGGCCATGCCGGGACTGGAAATATCGCAAATTCCGCCTGAACAACTGTTAGCGGGGCGGGGTTGGTGACAACAGAACAGGTACGGCTGCGGTAAAATATGTGAGCATTACAAGCGGCCGGAAGCAGACCGGGTTTCAGAGGCACTGCAAATGCCTCACAGGGAGGTTCGACTCCTCCTCCGGCCGCCAGTTTATAAAACAATAACGATATAAAATATTGCGTGACAGTTAAATATGGATTGTTTCATTGATGAGGAGAGGAGGTTCTTATGCAAATCGGTTGGGTTGGCGGATTGGAACGCAGTGATTCAACACTTGAGCAATTGGCGGCCGCCGCCGGTCATAAGCTGGAATTCCATAATGGTAATGTTAGGGGGAATGGCTTGAGTGCGATGCGCGGTCTTGTGAGTCGTTCATCATTTGTCGTTATCCTGACAACCGTTAATAGCCATCAAGGTGTTCAACTGGCCAAGCGTCTGGCACGTAAGAACAACCGTCCATATCTCGTGATGAAACGTTGCGGTCAGAGCAGATTCCGGCAATTACTTACCGCGATAGATCAGCCTGACAGAAAAAGTTGATAGCACAGGGGACGTTATGAGACTAAGAACATTGATTGTTCCGGGATTAAATGGTTCCGGTCCCGGGCATTGGCAGACGCTTTGGGAAGAAAAATACGGTTATGAGCGTGTCGAACAGCGCGACTGGGAAAATCCCGATCTTGCCGAGTGGGTAAGCACATTAAATACCGTTATTACGGCAAGCGAAGACCGCACCGTTCTTGTGGCGCATAGCCTGGGCTGTCTGACTGTGGCGCATTGGGCGAATGCTTATCCGGAAAAGACCGGCAAAATACAATGCGCGCTTCTCGTTACTCCACCCGACGTTGAATCATCTCTCTACATACCGGACGCAATGCGCCTTTTTGTCACACATGAAATAATTCCTTTCCCTTCTGTTTTAGTTGGAAGTGAAAATGATCCCTATATGACCTTGGAATCCGCACGAAGACTTGCGGGTTATTGGAACAGCCGTTTTTTCAATGCCGGGGCTGTCGGTCATATCAATCTGGATTCAGGACACGGTCCCTGGCCTCAGGGTGAAACTCTGCTGACTGATCTAATTAAAGCGCACGTAGAATGAGTTATTTGAATAGTATCACTTTGACAGGATTTTAAGCGAGTACAGAAGATAAATTTAATTTATAAAAGTGGCGGTTGTTTTCATTATAGGAATGATGTAACTTACCCCAAAATGCAATGTAACGCTCTTGAGGTATGTAAGGGAAAATTTCGGATATGTTTATTAGGGAGAAGAGCGCTTAATATAATTATCCCACTTAGCTTCGCATGTGGGATAATTCGGCTAGAAAATTTCAATGCGCCTATAGTGACCTTTAGGTTATTTACTTTTGAAGTTTTAGCCTCATTACGACCTGCAAGCTTCAGTGCACTCTGTTTCTGAAGCTTGGGTCTCATTACAGGTGATTTAAAATGAAAAAAATATGCGGGAAAGTTTTGGCCGTCAATATTTCTCAGAAAAAGGGTGAAAAAAAGAGCAATATCGACTGCGGTCTGTTTCTGGAAAACCTGGGACTGGAAAATGATGCCCACGCCCAAGCCGATATCATCCGACAGGTTAGTCTCCTGGCCAAAGAAAGTATAGAAAAAATCAGAGCGAAGGGACTGGATGTCCAATATGGAGACTTCGCGGAAAATCTCACGATCGAAGGCATTGATCTCCCGTCTCTTCCCATCGGCACAAAGTTGAAAGTCGGCAAGAAAGTTTTATTGGAAGTTTCTCAAATCGGCAAGGTTTGCCATAATCGATGTAATATTTTTTATACAGTCGGTGATTGCGTCATGCCTCGAGAGGGAATCTTCGCAAAAGTATTGGTTGGTGGTGAAATAAGGGTGGATGACCGTATAGAAATAACAAATGAGGCCATATAGCTTTTTTGAAACATTTTCCGAAATTACTTTATAATAGCTAAACTGCTGAGTAACCACTATAGTGGCAAGTGAAGCTTTTTATCATACGACAAACTACCACAGTGAATTTAATATTACCGTGGTAATTAAATCTTTTCATTTTTGAACAGTGGTAGGCATTACCTACTATTCCCCTTACAATTAATCAGTATTGTTTTCATTCACCCCCTACATTAATTTGTAGCCGATAAATAAATCTACAAGGAAGAATGACATTAAGAATAATCGCCGTATAATTAAAATAAAGGATTATAAAAAAGAAAAGGAGAACAAAAACATGAAAGTTCTAATAGTTTATTACTCAATGTATGGTCATATATACAAAATGGCTGAAGCCGTAGCGGAAGGTGTAAAACAGGTTAAAGGCGCTGAAGTGAAAATGTATCGAGTGCCGGAGACTTTGTCCGATGACATTATGAAGAAAATGGGAGCATTGGATTTTCAGAAAAAGACCGCTCATATCAATGTTTGTACCACGGATGATCTCGTTTCTGCTGATGCAATTATCTTCGGGACTCCGACACGTTTCGGTAATATGTGCGGTCAGATGCGGCAGTTTCTCGATTCTACAGGAGGGATTTGGGCCAAAGGACTTCTTGTCGGAAAAGTAGGAAGCGTCTTTACCAGTTCGGCAACACAGCATGGCGGCCAGGAATCAACAATCCTCAGTTTCCATAATACACTCCTTCATCATGGAATGATCATTGTGGGATTGCCTTATGCTTTTGAAGGACAAATGCGTATTGATGAAATCACCGGTTCATCTCCTTACGGCGCTTCAACCATTGTCGGCGGTAAAGGTGAAAGAATGCCCAGCGAAAATGAACTGGAGGCTGCAAGATATCAAGGCAAGCATGTTGCTCAAATTGCAGCAAAAATGGCCCATTAATATCATTTAAAGGAGGGCTTTTATGAATCAAGATACTAAGGATCAAGAATGGCAACAATTGCAGTCTCGTATAAATAAATTCGTAGGCCATTTTCTGAAAAATGATATCCCTGCTATTGAACACAAAACACGCATAGCCGGTCTTTTGCAATCACCTCCGGAATACAATGAACAAAATGTAGAAGAAACAGCATAAATAATATTGGCAGAATATTATCGATATAAATGACAGGGTCAAAACTACATAAATTTAAATAATTTCATTTAAGTCAAGAAAGGAAGGTGGACGAAATGATTGGCGAAAAAACAAGAAACGCAATGAATGAACAGATCAAGCATGAAATGGAATCATTCTACATCTATTTATCCATGGCCGCTTATTTTCATGCGCAGAATCTTGACGGCATGGCGCACTGGATGCGTTGTCAGGCGCATGAGGAAATGATCCATGCCGTGAAATTCTATGATCACATCCTTGATCGGGGCGGCGTGGTAACGCTTTTGGATTTGAAGCAGATTAAAACATCATGGAAGAAACCACTCGAACCCTGGCTGGAGGCCTATGAACACGAAAAGTTCATTACCGGTAAGATTAAGGATATAACGAAAATATCCCGTGAAGAAAACGACTACTCTTCCGAACCTCTTCTTTCCTGGTTTTTAAAGGAACAGATCGAAGAAGAAAAAAATACGGAAAAAGTTTCCCGCGAACTGGCCATGGTGGAAAACTCTAAAGAGGGTATTTTGATGTTGGACAGGGAATTGGTCGCGCGTGTCTTTACAGCGGGATCACCGCTTGATCCCACAGCTTATAATGTTGTTGCATGATGCAGCTGTAAATTAGTTACTGGAAATATTTAAACCTAACCCAGGTCAAAGATTATTGTTTCTGTAGTGAACATTGCCTGCACAAATTTAAAGAACACCCGGAGCAATATTTGAATGAGCGAATCTCACCGTCCCTTGAAAAACATGGCGAGTCAATGATCTACATATGCCCCATGCACCCCGAGATTATCCGGGATGGGCCGGGCAATTGCCCAAAGTGCGGCATGTCTCTGGAACCAAAGACACCGATGCCTGCATCGGAGAAGATAGAATATACCTGCCCGATGCATCCGGAAATTATCAGGGACAAACCGGGAAGTTGCCCGAAATGCGGCATGGCTTTAGAACCGAAAACCGCCTCAATGACCGAGACAGAGAACAATCAGGAATATGAAGATATGCGCAGGCGCTTCATTGTGGGGGCTATCCTGACACTCCCTCTGCTGATTATTGCCATGCGCGGTATGATTCCGGGCGGCAGGTTATTCGATACGCTGGCCAACGCCAAAACCTATCTCTGGCTGGAGCTTCTGCTTGCAACACCGGTAGTCCTCTGGGCGGGATGGCCCTTCTTTGTTCGGGGCGTCCAGTCCGTCATCAACAAAAGTCTTAACATGTTTACTCTGATCGGCCTTGGGGTTTCAGTGGCCTACCTTTACAGCTTAATCGGTGTGTTGTTTCCCTATCTTTTCCCTGCGACGATGCGGACGGCAGAAGGTACCGTCGGGGTCTATTTTGAGGCCGCGAGTGTCATCGTTGTCTTGATATTGCTGGGTCAGATGCTGGAACTGCGGGCCAGAAGCCGGACCGGTACAGCGATAAAGAAACTGTTGGGTCTGGCGCCGAAGACTGCCCGAAAAATAGACACTAAGGGAAATGAAAACGATATCCCTTTGGCACATGTCATGAAAGGCGATCATTTGCGTGTCCGGTCGGGAGAAAAGATTCCCGTGGATGGCGTCGTTCTGGAAGGATTAAGCAGCGTCGATGAATCGATGATCTCGGGTGAACCGATACCGGTTCAGAAACAAGTCGGGGACAAACTCATCGGTGCTACGATCAACGGCACCGGATCATTAATTATGGAGGCGCAGAAGGTAGGCGCTGAAACAGTTCTGTCACAAATAGTCAAGATGGTAGCCGAGGCCCAGCGAAGCCGGGCGCCGATTCAGAAGCTGGCCGATGTTGTCGCCGGATATTTTGTGCCGGTAGTGATTGCCATCGCACTGATTGCTTTTGTCAGTTGGTACGTCTTCGGTCCTGAGCCGCGATTAGCCCACGCACTGATTGCCGCTGTTTCCGTGCTGATCATTGCCTGCCCCTGTGCTTTGGGTCTGGCAACGCCGATGTCGATTATGGTGGCAACGGGCAAGGGAGCAACTGCGGGGGTCTTGTTTAAGAATGCCGAGGCAATCGAGACCCTGAGGAAAGTGACGACGCTCGTGGTTGACAAAACTGGAACGCTGACCGAGGGCAAGCCTAAACTAATGCGGGTTGTTACGATTCCGGGCATGGATAAAGACAGAGTATTGTTACTGGCGGCTTCGCTGGAGAAAGGCAGCGAACATCCATTGGCGGCAGCCATTATCGAAGGGGCTGTCGATCAAGGGATCCATCTGACCGATACGAATAATTTTGTTTCCCATACCGGCAAGGGTGTTTCCGGCGAGATTGACGGCAAAAAGGTATTGCTTGGCAGCAGTTCGCTATTGGAAGCGTTCAAAATTGATGCCGGCTCCTTGGGAGAGCAGGCCCTGGCCATGCGGTCCGAAGGACAGACGGTCATGTTTGTGGGGATTTCAGGAAAGATTGCCGGTTTGCTGGCGGTTGCCGATCCGATCAAAGAGACCACGCCAGAGGCAATCCAACAACTGCACGCCGAAGGCATCCGAATTGTGATGTTGACCGGTGATAATAAAGTAACAGCGGAAGCAGTTGCCAAAAGGCTTAATCTGGACGAAGTGGTGGCTGAAGTTCTGCCGGATCAAAAGGCAACAGCGATTAAAAAGTTTCAACAGGGCGGGCATGTTGTCGCCATGGCCGGTGACGGGATCAATGATGCCCCCGCTCTGGCTCAGGCACAAGTGGGTATCGCTATGGGAACGGGCACGGATGTTGCCATGGAAAGCGCCGGTGTTACCCTGGTGAAGGGCGATCTTACCGGCATCGTCCGCGCGAGGCGCTTGAGTAACGCCACAATAGCCAATATCAAGCAAAACCTTTTCTTTGCTTTTATTTATAATGTTCTCGGTGTGCCGGTTGCGGCGGGCATTCTGTATCCCAACTTTGGCATTCTTCTCAGCCCGATCATTGCTGCGGCGGCTATGAGCCTTT
>JQDQ01000148.1 GCA_000747625.2 Smithella sp. SCADC | reverse complement strand
TGAGAGCGAAGCGAACCACAATCTTATCCGTTTGGTTGGACGAGCCCGACACATTATACAAGAAAATATCTTTTTTGGGGATGGGGTTGCAAGAGAAGCTTTAACGCGATGCGCTTTTTTCAGGGCGTGGGGGTGCTTCAGCATTTAGCATGCTTAAAAACAACTTGAATTAATTCATATAAATGTAAGCCTCCTGATAGAATTTACTGCTGGCCCTTGCCATGAAGAGAAGTTACCCTGGTTCCAGTGCAATATAGCGAAAACCAAGAATTACCATCGGCGTTTTACAGCATGGGCACCTAAAAACAGGTCTTGGCCGCTCTTTGATAACTTGAAGAAAAACCCGCAAAATCAATTGCACAACAATCAGCAGTTTCTTTGCGTTGCTATGGAGAAACCCATAGTCCCTGACCCTGCGAAATCCCTTTGGAAGGACATGCTGCAGGATGAGAAACAGAAAATCTTCTCCTTTGAGGGTGCGGTATCGCGTTTTGCCGGTTTTGCTTTCAGTGTATTGAAAGGTGATTTGGCCGTTCTGATTTGAAGTGATATTTTTTTCACTGATAACCCCACGGTATAAATATCGGGATAAGTATTTCAGGGCGCTTATTCCTTTTCCGACATGGGTGCTGTCAACGACCCACTCTTCGGGAATGTTTCCGGGAATGGGAAGCTTTGCTTCATTTAAATCCGCCAGAAATCTGGCCCGGAAAACTTTAGCCATGGCCTTGCTGTTGAACAGGTATTTGCTTTTTTTCTTTTTCCACTGTCGCCTTTTTTTATCAATACCTCCGCCGGGTACCACTGCGTGAATATGCGGATGGTAGTCCAGTTTTCTGCTGTTGGTATGCAATACCATGGTCATGCCGATTTCCGCTCCGAGGTTTTTGGGATTCAACCCAAAATCTTTAAGTGTGCTGGCTGCGCAGGAAAACAAAATAGAATACACGGTTTTCTGATGATTCCAGGCCAATGACCTTAATTCACAGGGCAGTGTAAACGTCACCATAAAATATGGAACCGGCAACAGCTTGGCCTCCTGTCGATCAATCCACTGGCTGACTTCATGGTTTTGACATTGCGGACAACTGCGGTGCCCGCAGGACAGGGGGCGCCATTCTGCATGATGACAACCGGGACAATACACATAAAGTTCACCGCAATCCTTTGTGCGGCAACTGGCCATGGCATCAAGAGCCTTGAGATGACCGGGTAATGCAATCTGTTCATACTTGGCTGTAAAAGCGGGATAATATTCTTGAATAATAGAGGCAATATTCATGATCACACCTTCTTCAGATCAACATGAAGGCTGTTGATCAGAGCATTGATGGCAGTCAGGCTGTCTTTTTCCGTGATATCCGTCAGGTGAGCATAACGTGCGGTTGTTGCAGGACTTGAATGACCGAGCAGGGCCTGAATGTGACGAAGGCTCAGACCTCGTTCAAGAAGATGCGTGGCAAAGCTATGGCGAAGGGAGTGGATATGGACTTTTTTCTTAATCCTGCATTCCTCAACCACCATTTTCATGGCCTTTTGTGCACCACCTCTATCCATATGGGTTGTAGCCTGCTGGATGATTTTAACAGGTCCATTTGCATTGGGGAATATCAAATAGGGATGACGATGCCTTTTCCAGAGTTCACGTAATGCCTGCAATGTCAGATCCGGCAGTGGCACCAGACGATCTTTGTGGCCTTTGCCCCGGCGGATATGAACCTTTTTTCGCCCTGCGTCGATATCACCGATTTGAAGAGACAAAGCCTCTTCAAGGCGAAGTCCCATGGAATAGGTGGTCAATAAAAAAACACGATAGCGTAGTTTTCGTGTCGCTCCGATGAGCTGCTCTATTTCGGCAGGGGTAAGAATATCAGGTATGGTATGAATCTTTGGAGGCTTTATGATGGTAAGCCATTGCCAGTCCTTT
>JQDQ01000147.1 GCA_000747625.2 Smithella sp. SCADC | reverse complement strand
CAAATGCGATTACATACTACCCTGGGAGAATATATTGAGCGCAATACAAAGAAATTTAAGCATTTATTATTTTTTTGCTTGACAACGTATTACATATTATATATAAGGAATCATGGCTAGCATCATTAAGAAAAAGTCTAAATATAGTACATACTACGTCGTCGCCGAATCCGCGCGTATTGACGGCAAGCCCCGCATCGTCAAGCAATGGTACCTGGGAACCATTGAAAAAATCATCGCTATGGCCGAGGGAAATACCGATAAAGAAGAACCCCGGCAAATCGACTGTGTTTCGGAAGGCGCGATCGCGGCTCTGTTTAAAATAGCCGAAGAACTGGGTATAAGGAAAATCATCGACCAGCACTGCAGTAAACGCCAGCAGGGCATGAGCGTTGGCGATTACATTCTTATTGCGGCGCTCAACCGTGCACTTGCCGCAACGTCAAAAAGCAAGATCGCAGAATGGGTTGATTCCACGGCTTTGCATCTTTATATGCCGCTTCAAAAGGAAAAACTGGAATCTCAAAACTTCTGGGACCACTTTGATAAATTAGGCCAAGAGATGATTGACAGGATTGGCGATGATATCGCCAGGAAAGCGATCGAGTTGGAAAACATTCCCCTGGACACGATCGTTTACGACACCACGAACTATTACAATTATCTCGATGTGCTCACGGCATCCGAATTATCCAAAATCACCAAATCCAAGGCTGGACGCAACAGTTTACGGCATATCGGCCTGGCGCTGGCGGTAGATCGCGATCATGGAATCCCGTTATTCAGCAGGCTGTATCCCGCCAATGAACATGATGCCAAGGTGATGAAAAAACTGATCGATGAAATCTTTGAACAAATCAACAACTCTATGTCCGACAAGAAAGGAATCACCATCGTTTTTGATAAAGGTAACAACTCGGAAGAGCTGATTGCCAAGCTGGATGAAAGCCGACATCATTTTGTCGGAAGCCGCAGCCCGTATCATCATAAAGACCTCTGTCGTGTTTCCTTGGAACAATACCGAGAGGTCAATATCAAAAATGGTGAAACGATCCCTGTTTATGAAACCCGAGAAGAAATCTACGGCGCGCAGCGCAAAATCATTGTTTCCTTCAACGAGTCCACCTTCCAGCGCCAATTACACAGAATGGAGCAGAATCTGGAAAAGGCCAAGGAAGAGCTGTCTACCTTTAAACGAAAAGCCAAAGATGCCGATGGCCGCTCAACCATGGATTCGATGCAACGCCAGGCTTTGGATATTACGGACCGGTATCATGTGACGGGGCTTCTCGATATAGACATCGAGGAAGAAGAAAACCGTTTCAAGGTCAGCGCGCGCAAGAACTTTCCGGCCATTGAGGAGGCTAAAACACGATTCGGCAAACAGATTTTATTTACAGACCGGGAATCCCTGACGGCAGGGGAGATTATCGACATTTACCTTGATCGATATATTGTTGAAGATGCTTTCCGGATTACCAAATCCGACCGATGGGTTAAAATGGACCCTGTCTTTCACTGGACGGATTCCAAGATTCGCGTACATGCGTTGACCTGCATGATTGCGCTTCTTCTGGTGCGTATTGTGCACAAGCGTGCCCGTGCAAACGGTTTCCCTCACGGAGCGGAGCGGATGCTGGAATTGCTGTCATCCGTCAATACGGCAATCCTTCTTTATCCCAAATCAACCAAGGCTGTTCGTATCCGGTGTTCCATATCAAAAGAGCAGGAGGTCTTACTGACTGCTCTCAACTGCCAAATCCCCCGTAGTATGTAATCGCGTTTTTGTCGGATTATCGTCTATTATTACGAGATGTTACATCAGTCGCTCGTGCGTATTGGCGAAAGTCCTGTCTGAATTGTAGATCGTCGAAGCAATGCGAAAGACAACGGATTGCGTGCGCAGCTTTTCGGCAATTTCTTTTAAGTCGATTTCGGTAAGGGCAGCCGGATTCGGTTTTCCGGCAATCATCGCGGCCAATTCCGCTTCCGTGATTGATTCATAAGGATCGAGCTCAAGGGTTTTTACTTTGGCCATGTCTATTGCCAGTTGCGGTTTATAGACATGATCAATCCTTAGAACATTGGGGATGATTATTTCATGTAGCGCTTTTTCT
>JQDQ01000146.1 GCA_000747625.2 Smithella sp. SCADC | reverse complement strand
GATAACCGGCGCCCATCAGCGCCCACATGGATTCGGGGATGGAGGCCAGCCATGCTTTAACGCCCACGGTAATGTTGCCGGCTACCGCGGGATTAATCGCGTAGATGATCCCCATCGGGATAGAGGTCAGAATCATAATATACATGATGTACAAAAATGAGGGCCGCGCGCGGGATGTCCATTTGTCGGGACTGGAGGCCTCGGCAACCATGACGCTGAGACGTGTTGTCTCGATTTTAGATTCTATTTCCTGCGCCTGAAGAGCCAACGCAGCGGCCTTCTCGGCGCTCATAGGTTCCTTGCCGGTAATCGCCGTGCGGATATCCTTAAAAAGAGTTCCGGCGCCGCTTAAAACGCCGCCCACATCAATGTTCGCTAAATTTATACCTGCCATTTACTGTTCACCCTTCACTCTTCCTACGTTAGAGATCCGGAGCTTTTATGCAGCTGTTACCCCTGCCGCCGCCGGCTCCGGATCTCATCCACAGAAATTATCTCAACCAGCCAAACTCCCGCCGAATTTTATATAGGCGACAAGAAGATATTCTATTCTGTTCTCATGTTGACCGTAGCCCGCGCCGGGAAGACTGGCCCAGATACGCGCGCATTTCCTGATCGCCTCATTGATTCTTCCGGCGTCGATATCGTCCAGCGCCTTGCATTCTTTGATTTGCTGCAAAGCGATGGCGTCCTGCGACGCGGGTGAAAAATCCGTCAGCTTTAATTGTTTTTTATAGGCGTCGTAATAGCGGGAAAGCAGTTGATAGCGGCCTGCCGCCGTTGATTTCAATCCCGCTTGATTTAAAATGATAAGTTTACGCGGATGGTCGGCGTAAGAAGAAAAAAGACAGCCGCCAACTAATACATTGTAGCCGTCTTCGCCTCTGCCGAAAGTTCCTTCGGATTTGGCGATCATGTCCAGAAATGCCTTGCGGTTTTTATCCATCGTGTCATCTCTCCCCGATTTTCCCCTCTTGCCTTGCTTGCCGGGGGACCGGGCGGGATGGCGACCGCCCGATCATGTCCGGCAAGCTATAGCGAGGAGATGGTCATGTCTGGGGTGACATTACGGGAAAAAGGGGAAAGAGTCTTTTGCGCCGCGCAAAATAAGAAGCCGCCCTCCGGTGCAGAGAGCGGCTGTAGGCTGGCCTTATACTGCATTAGCAAGAGAAAGTCAAGTCCGCGGCGGAAGGATAAACTTTTGTAGAGACTTGAGGTCTTCTTCCAGCCACCGGTATACCAGCGTCATGCCGAAGATATCTTCGGCGCCCAGCGGCTGTTCACGCTCGCAAAGGCAGCAGCAGGCGGCGTTTAAAAAACTGACGACCGCCCCGGCGTTTTCCAGCCGGTCGGAAACAATCATCCGCTCATCGTCATTCAAGCATCGGGCCATTAGCGCACCTCCGGGAAGAAAGATGCCTGTGCCGCATCGTAGATGATCAGGCCGGCCTGGCGGGCTTTCCGCATATGGTCCTGAATGGTTGTGCGCGACCGCTGGAGCAGATTGCTGATTTCCGCAATCGTATAGCGATTGTTCGCCATCTCCACCATGCGGGTTAATTCCACCTCCGAAAACTTGTTGGCCCTGCGTTCCCGGCGGACGGCTTCGCGCTCGTAATAGGCCATCATTTTGGTTTCGCGTTCCCGCACCGGCTGCATCAGCTTCCATTCCATGAAATCGAAGGCTTCGATATAGGCGAGTTTGATCTGCATGGCTTTCGGGCCGGTGTATCCCATCACCAAAATCATAAAACCATTTTTGGTCATCTTGTACATTCTTTGCACTTTTCCTCTCGAATCGACATAATCTGAGCGCTCAAAATTGAGCGTCGAAAATTCACGATTTGGTCCCCCAGAATTGGGGAGCGAAACCAGCCCAAAATTGAGCCCGTCTCTAAGTTTTTCAATGTCCCTTATGACATGATCATGTCGCTTACTGAAATATTTGGCAACGTTGAGCGAGGTGGTGAAGGTGTGGAAATCTTCGATAAAAACGGGGTGGAACTGAAATCTTTGGACTTGCTTGTTCATTTTATTATTCTCAACGACAACGACAGGATATAACGGGACATTCTGAATATCTTTGTTAGTATTATTTGTTTTCATGGCAAGGCTCCTTTTAATGAGGTTGGGCCACGAAGACGTGGCGTTGCAGTTCGGGATTTTCTTCGACCATCTTGATTTGCTCTTCGACGGAAACGCCGAAGACCCGGGCAATTTCCTCCATGCTGACGGCGCCGAAGGTAAAAACGTTTTTGTAGAGCGCGAAAGCGTCCCCGTGGCCGTCCTTTTCCAGCGCCGCGCGCATGAAGGCTTCCTTTTCGGGATCGCCTAATATTTCATGCCAGATGGCCTTTTCTTTGGCCATCCACCATCTGCCCAGTTCCTCATCGGCGCGGCACAACTCGAAAAACCGCACGATGCCGCTGTCCGTGGGGCCCATCAGATTAAAAAGATCGTCGTATCGTTTTTGCTTGTGCAGCACCCCTTCCTGCCTGATGCACCAGGCGGCAAAGTCTGCGTGCTTGGCGCAGAGTTCGGCTAAAGACTGGGCGGAACCTGCGCCGCCGTGCAGGTAGATTTCCAGCGTCGCCGCGTAGAGCTTTTGCTTTTCTTCGGCGGGCCAGGTGGCGATCTCCCGCAGATGGGCGTCGATCCTGGCGGTTTGTTCCTCTTCGGTTAATTTTCTTTTGGGGGTTTGTGGCTTGTGCTGTTTCTTATGCTTGTTCATTTTGTGCCTCCTTGGTTTTTAGTGGTTTCGCCGCGTTTGCTGAGGCGGCGGGTCTCAACTACCGAACCAAGTCGGCTGGGCTTATTTCCCTTGCGGGTGTTACATTCGGCCCTATCGACCCGCCTCATCGGCAAATTGTTCCCACTTACAGGCACAAAAAAACCGCTGTTGACGGGCGCGGATGATCCGCTTGGTTTAATAGTGCCTATAGGGTAAGCGAAACCACGGTTCTTTGTCAAGTTATTTTTCATGCGCCTTTTCTTCCGTAAATAATCCGCATTGTTGCGAGAGCGCTTTGCGGTTCCCGATG
>JQDQ01000145.1 GCA_000747625.2 Smithella sp. SCADC | reverse complement strand
CCGAGGTTAAGGGCTGTCGCGAGTGCGGTGATCGCGCCTGCAGATGTGCCTGCAACGCGCTCGACATGCTGCATGTAATTGTGCTCGTAGAGATACTGAAGCGCGCCAAGGTACGCAATGCCTCGGACACCGCCTCCTTTGAAAACGAGATTGCGATAATGCGCCATAAAGCCCTCCTTCAGGACTGCCTGGCTGGATGCGCGATCAGCGCCGGCAGCACAAATTCGCTGAAAAAGCGCATGCCATCTTTTCTGATATCGAGCGAGCCCTTTGAGATGGCCCAATCGAGAAAGAATCCGCGCATACAGCGATTCATCCATTCTGCAAGTTCAATCGGGTCGCCTTGCCGGATGTGTCCGCTCGCTTGTCCATCGGCGATAATTTTCGACACGAGGCGAACAAGCGTCCGTTCGCGGTTGGCCAGGATTTTTTGGTCATAAAAAGCAGACATCTGGTTGATATAGAGAATTGAGAGGGTCCGGAAGCCGAGGTTTTTGTGGATGTAGTCAAGCTGGTATTTCGTAAATGCAATGAGGCGGGAGACGGCCTCGGGGCTGCGCATGATTGCTGATTCTTTCTTTTGATAATAGTCGTCGATGAGGCGGAATTCTTCAATAATGATATCGCTTTTTGTCTGGAAGTATGTGTAGAATGAGCCTTTGGAAACGCCAGCGGCGGAAGTGATTTCGTCGATTGAGACCTGGTCGAAGCCTTTTTCGCGGAAAAGCGAGAGCGCGCTTTCGAGAATGCGCTTGCGTGTTTCGCGGGCCTGGAGTTTGCGCTTAGAGAGAGGGGGCTTTTCTACCATTGCTTTTGCCTCGTTTTTCAGAATAGCTGGATTTTATTTGCCAGTCAATGATAATCGATGTTGACAAGGAAAGAAAGCTGTGTGAGAATAACCAAAGTCATTGACCTCGGTCAATAAAATGGAGGACAAGATTTATGAAAATCAATGAAGTGGTTGCAGTGGTAACAGGCGGCGCGAGTGGTATCGGCGAAACAGTCGCAAAATATTTTGCCGCACAGGGAGCTAAAGTCGTTATCGGCGATGTGGTTCAGGAGCAGATCGATCGGGTGGTTGGCGAGATCAAGGCCGCGGGCGGCAAGGCCGTAGGCGTGAAAACCGATGTCACGAAGGATGCGGATGTCGCCGCGCTCATGGACACCGCGGTTTCCACATTTGGCGCCATCAACGTTGTGGTGCCCTGCGCGGGCATCATTCGCGATGGCGTTATGATCAACACCGACAAAGAAACCGGCAAGGTCAAACGCGTCATGGAAACCGACCAGTTCCGCGCGGTCATCGAGGTCAACCTTATCGGTTCATTCATTACTTTGCGGGAGGCGGCGCGCCGCATGGTGGATAACAAGTGGCAGGGCGTCCTCTTCACCATTTCCAGCGTGAACAAGGTCGGCCAAGTCGGGCAGATCAACTACTCCTCCACCAAGGCCGCGGTCGCGATCTGGCCTCGCATTCTCGCAGGCGAATTTCAGATGAAGGGCATCAAGGGTATTCGTGTCATGGGCATTGCGCCAGGCTATGTTGGCACGCCAATGGTCAAGGGCATGAACCAGGATGCTCTCAACGAAATTCTCAAAGACGTGCACATTGGGCGCCTCATCGAGCCTGAGGAAATCGCGCGCGCCATCGCCATGGTGGTCGAGAACGAAGCCTTTGACGGCACATGCCTCGAGATCACTGGCGGCGTAACCTTCGGGGCGAGGGCGATCGCGAAGTAATTGCCGGCAGGCGCGGCGCACGCGGACGTATGGTTCTGCGGGGGCGACCTGCGGCCTCATGTGTGCAGTTGCCCGCTGTGCGGTTTCTTACTGCTTCAGTCGTCTCCTAGCATGAAGGGATACCGCCACGATGATGGAGGCGCAAAGTTCTCCTTTATTGCAACGGCGCTCACCCAGCGCAGCAGATTGAGATAGCTGCCTGCCTTGTCATTCGTGCCGGAAGCGCGAGCACCGCCGAAAGGCTGTCTGCCGACAACCGCGCCGGTGGGTTTGTCATTGATGTAGAGGTTCCCCGCCGCATTCTGCAACGCGAGGAGCGCGCGGTTGATGCGCTGGCGGTCGGTCGCCATGATCGCGCCGGTCAGTCCGTACGGCGAAGTCGAGTCCACAAGGCGGTACGCGGCCTCCATATCGTGGTCGTCATACACATAAGCAGTGAGCACAGGCCCGAAGATCTCGTTGACCATCGATTCGGAACGCGGGTTTTCTGTGAGAATCAAGGTTGGCTCGATGAACCATCCGCGCGATTTGTCGCATGCGCCGCCAGCGATAACTTTCGCTTCGCCGCTTGTCCGCGCGCGCTCGATATAGCCGCAAATGGTATTGAATGCGGCCTCGTCGATAACTGCTCCCACGAAATTCCGGAAATCGGTGATCTCTCCCATGGGGATCGCGGAGATCTCGGCGACAAGGGCGTCAATGAATTCCTTCGATCGCGAAGCCGGGATATAGAGCCGCGATGCCGCTGAGCATTTCTGCCCCTGGTATTCGAAGGCGCCCCGCACCACTGCGGTAACAGTGTTCGCGAGTTCCGCTGACGGATCGATAAAGATGAAATCTTTGCCGCCGGTTTCGCCGACAATGCGCGGATAAACATAGTACTGCTCAAGATTCGACGAGATCTGCTTCCAGAGCGAGCGGAAAACCTCGGTGGAACCTGTAAAATGGAAGCCGGCAAAATCTGGGCTCGAAAGTACGACGTTGGAGATGGCGCCGCCGCTTCCTGGCAGGAAATTGATGACGCCGGGCGGCAAGCCTGCCTCCATGTAGAGCTTCATCAGCATGTAGTTGGAGTAGACGGCGTTCGATGCAGGCTTCCAGACGACGACATTGCCCATCATCGCTGGAGCGGTCGGAAGGTTTGCCGCAATCGAGGTGAAATTGAAGGGGGTTACCGCATAGACAAACCCTTCAAGCGGGCGATACGCAGAGCGGTTCCATTCGCCTTTTGCATTATCCGGCTGCTGATTGTAGATCTGCTCCATGTACCATGGATTGAAGCGCAAAAAATCGATGACTTCGCAGACTGCATCGATCTCTGCCTGATGCGCGGTTTTGGACTGGCAGAGCATTGTCGCGGCATCCATCAGGGCGCGGTATTTGACTGATATAAGTTCAGCAGCTCTCAGAAATACAGCAGCGCGCTCTTCCCAGGGGAGGGCAGCCCACTCAGCCTTTGCATCCAGCGCGGCCTTGATGGCCATGCGCGCTTCTTCTTCTCCGGCGATATGGTACACACCGAGTACTTCGTTGTGCGCATCGGGGCGCCGTATGGGAGCTGTCTTTTCTGTTCTGACTTCCTTGCCGCCAATAATGAGCGGAATGTCCATGCGATCCTTGCGCAGGCGCTCGATCTCCTGTTTTAGCGCGGCCCGTTCCGGCGAACCTGGCGCATAATTGAATACTGGCTCATTCACTGGGCGCGGTATGTGGAAAATCCCGTTGTTCATGCTTCACTCCTTTTCGTCCATTTTGAAGGCGCATGCTGGTTTCGTCAAGGCTAAATTAGAAATTGGGGGTTTGCCCCCTTTTTTACACAAGGTTGAGAACACTGATAAAGGGCTGCCTTCTAAGTTGACTCCGCTTGTCCATGGCTTTAGGATGAACCCAGAGGTGGGATGGTGCAGGGAACAAAAACGCTGAAGGTTTTTGCGGTCACAGTGATGCTGGTGCTCCTGCTTGCGGGGATTATCGATGGGGATGTCGGCCCTGCGGTTCAGGGGTTCATTCGTCTGCAGGTAACGCCCGCGCGGCTTGTGAGCGATTTTGTGGCAGTCGAAGGGGTTGGTGCCACGCTGTTCAATGTCGCCGCTGTCGGCTTTTTGGGGTATTTTTTCCTGCTGCTGAATGGGCTTGAAATTACGGGAGCGGCGCTGGCTGCCTTGTTCACGATGA
>JQDQ01000144.1 GCA_000747625.2 Smithella sp. SCADC | reverse complement strand
CAGACTTCCTGATCTCGACGGAAATAGCGGAGGCACTTTTTTCGCGGCCGGGACGAATCACACCAGGGCAAAAATCATTTTAGCGCCGGTTTCCGGATGGCAGAATTCAAGCTTGGTCAAGTCATCAAGAAGAGCGCCAACGGCCTTATCGTGAGCGGGCGAAGCCATTCTGTGAATGCGCACGGTAAGCGTATGCGCCAGATCATCCGGTTCAATATCGGCACAAGAGACAAATAGCTCCCTGATCAGGGCCCTGGCCTCTTCCTCGTTATTCAAATGACGGCGCAAAATAACCACCATGGCCGTTTCAGCGCGGTAGGCAATCATTTTCACCGTATCCGTCAATTGTTTGTTCAGGGGTAATAATTGCGTGGGACGCTGATTTTCCGCCAGAGAATCGATCGTCACTTTTCTTTTGGTTTGTTTACGTTTTGTTCTCAGCTGTTCCAGTTCCAATTGCGCCGCTTGCATATCCTGAACATATTCAGCCTTCTTTTGTATATCATCCCCCTCATCCAGACTTTTGTGCATCCCCAGTAATGCAGCAAATTTGCGCACCTTTTGGAGCGCTTTTTTTACTTCCTTGTCAAGCTCTCGCCATACTGGGCTGACCACCAGTAACGTGCCGGGAACAGCGCCTACTCCATATTGAACAAGTCCATCAATATCGTAATGTTGCATCATATAGGCAAAGAAGTTTTCCTGGCACCATCTCGAAAACATCCGCCCTGCAATAACGGGAGTGTCCAGGATTCTGGCGGTGCTGATCACGGCGGTCTGATGACCGGTTTTTGTGAGGCGACGAACCTCGGTAACCGGAATACAGGCATTGCCCGCAGATAGGGTTGTTTGTCGCATGGCCAGTTTCATCCATGTGCAACCGCCGCCGGGCACAGGTACTTCTGTTTTGCTGAAGGTGTCCTCTGACCACAGATCTTTAACGTTTTTACGATAAGTGACGGCGCCAATACGTTTGTCCCATAGGGCGCTAAGCAGGCTGTAGTTCGCTCCTTCGCGATCGAAGACAACGACAAAGCGGTGCAGCAGAGGATCGGCCTCCAGTTCCTCTTTTGAAGGCTGTCGGGGAACACTGGTCAGTAATAAAGGAACGATGTCGGTAAGCAAGGCATCGGCAAGTCCGTCGGTAACCGCTTTCGATACGACAAAGAAAGGACGCCCCAGAGCATCGTTTACCCAGTAATCGGTTGTTCCCCGAAGGCACAGACGGTCCCGGGAAACAAAACGACGCGGAAGCAGGGCTTTGTCACCGCAATAGACGCGAACGTGTCCGTCCACGTAAAGATATCCGGCTTCTTCGGGATCATCTTGCATCCAGCTTTTGCTTAGTTCTTTCATCCATCGTTCCGGATTGCCGCTACTGGCCATCTTGCTGATTTTCTCCCGCAGGGTGCGCACTTCAGGCGCCCGATCCAGTCCGATGACTTTCCCGATTTCGCCGGGAGGAATGTGCCGCAGTCCCTCGGGACGACGAATACGGCCCAAAGCCATGAAGCCCAAGGTCAGCAAGATGTGCAGACAGCTGTAAAAACCATCGGGCAGTCTGAAATAGGATGTAATGCCTTTTAATAATCCGTTGGAACATAAAGCCGGCAACCCGGCCAGCAATCCTCCCATCAATACGTCATGGGAATGTTCAAAACGGGTTGTGGCGGATTCCGCAAGTCCGATGGCGGCGGCGATCCGCTCGTCTGAACGGGTGCAGGCTGTGCCCATACCGTTTGATGCTTCGGCGTCGGCGCGACTCCGTTGGGTCTTTGTGCTGCCTTGGTCTGTTTCCGGATGAGAAGGCGACGATGTTTTCTGAACTGCGCCGCGCTTCACGGCTTTGCGCAGTGTGGATTGGTTAAGGTCAACTGCTCTGGCAACTGCTGATATGTTCTTGCCGCAAGCAAGATGCTGTTCGCATAAGGCAACATTCTCCGGTTTCATTACGCGAGATTTACGGCTGTAGGGCTCACGAAAAAAAAGAGCCGGGACCCTTTTCCCGTAATTGACTGGTCCAGTTCATTAAGGTTCGATGCGGAATGCACAGGGGTGGACCTTCCAAATCACGGGGACGAACGTGTTTGTGTTCCATGAGGGATGCCAGAATATATCGGCGGGATGCTGTGTCGCTTTCTTTATGGGAATGGTAGTTGTCCGCGCCGATAAAGTAGTTAACGGTCCCGTCTTTGGTTAATAGGCTCAAAGAGCTTTTGCCGATGCGGACGGCGCCTTCCGGAAATGCCGGTAAAAATTGTTGCCCTTTCATTGATGTGTCCTTTGGCGTTAGTTTTTTCTCCTGTCGCTATCCTGCCATATCTTTTCCATTTTTACAAAAAAAGTGCCATCCCCATTTCCAAAATTACCCGCGAAAACACGGCCCACATCAGGAAGTCTGAAAT
>JQDQ01000143.1 GCA_000747625.2 Smithella sp. SCADC | reverse complement strand
CAGAAGAGCCTCTTCCAAATGATTTGGGTGTGGCTCTTTTGCAACAACCACAAAATAGTTAGAATTAGCAGTTCATAGTTGATTTCACCTTCTCTTAAAATTACTTGATTACTTTCAGATGAACACGTTTGCGATTTGGCCGTGAAGCCATGGTTGGTGGCACAACTCCACCAGCGTAGCGGGCCTGATGGGTTCTTTCATACTCGTGAGTTTCATGGAAAAGCCAGTATTCATCGAAGTCATGGCTGGAATGAAGGGCGCGCAGTCTCAACACCGCTTCGGCACCGGACAGGCTCCAGCGGGCACCGGTTACATCCATGCGATCTTTTACTAAATGCCTGCAGGCTCCCTCAATTACCCCTGATGCGATAGGCAAACCCTGCTCCAGATAGCGATCATAACGAAGATAGGGGGCATAGGTCAGAAGGTAGTTCGCACAGATGTCCACCGGCTTTCGATCATTGGCCGAAAGGCCACGAAGTGTGGCACTGCGACGCATCCCTCCAGCCATCAAGCTGGCCTTTCCCCGAAGCACTTCAAGTAGCCGATGCTGTACCCAGCTCTGCAACTCCGGCCCGGATTCAGGATGAAACGCCCTGCCGGCCGACCACAGGTATTCGATGACGTGGATAATGTCGACAACAATTGTCAGATCGATCTCGTTTTCTTGGGCAATACGACGTAGATGACGAATCTGTGGTTTGTTACCATCGACCAATGCCACCCAGATTTTCTCTCCTGTGGGATCACGATGGCGAGCCTCGGCCAACGCTTCTGCGATAACCTGTTCGGGCTCCTTTTCGAGACTGGCCCACACGCGTTTTTGCTCCGGACCGGCACGCGGCCTCTTGGCAAGGGTGCAGCCGGCTTGGTCAGTCACCTCTTCAGGGGTGCGCACAAAAGGTTTGATTGTATATACAGTTGCCACACAGGCCATGCGTTTGGCGTTTTTCTTCTCTCCCTTGGAAAGTCGTGTACCCATCTTGTGGGCGCGCTCTTCTGCGGCTTTGCGGGTCTGTTGGCGCAGGTCCCGTTTGAGCATCGTCACGCCCTTGCCATCAACGCTGACTACCAGCACCGATCCGGTATCTGCATTCGTGTCAGCCGTGTGATGCCGTATCTCATAGAAGGCATCAAAATCCTGGGCTGCACGTTTGACCAATTCTTCGATTTGACGCTTGGGCACACGGCCGCCGGTAGTCCTGCCGATGCTATCCATCGTTTCGTTAAAGGAGCTCTTAGCCGCCTCAATGGCTATCCGGCGGCGCAACTCCAGCGAATAACGCTCATCGGGCAGATTGAGCTCGGCATCCAATGGATGCAGACTCTCAGCGCCTTCCAGGCCGTATCCCGCACGCTCTAACGTGACAGTGCCAAAAACTGTTTCGATCTTTCGCTGCTGAACCGGCGTCAGCTTACGCTCTACCCCGTCGACGTCTTTCACGGGGTGCTCGCACTGGCCGGGGCTGCGCTTATCCAGGTGTTCCTGAAGCAAAACACGCATCAATTCACGGCCCTTTTTTTCAAGTTCACGCTCAAGTTCGCTGTGGCTCATCGTAAAAGCCTCATTGCCATCAAGGTATCCGAGAATATCATCAAAATTTTGCCGTGACCGCTCATACTCCCGCTCCATAGGCGAGATTCTGCTCAACGCATTCATCTCTCACCTCCAGCAGCGAGTTTTCGCTTTACATGTTTGACCAGCGGATACAGCAGAACAGTTTTTATCTCAGCCCCGTGACGCTGATGAGTCCGGTCCATGCGTCCGCGGCCGCTGGTTTGTCCAATCTCTTGAAAGTTGGCAGCCCGGTAGCAGCCACCATGAAACCGTTGCCGATCCACCATGGTTTCCACCAGCCATGGCTCCACACCGTATTGCCTCGGCCAGTCAACGCGCAAATGGCGCATAACACCGGAAAGCATCTTGCTGGCCAGATTGTCAACCCGTGCCAAAACAAGAAAACGGCTGTTGTTTACCACATGCTGCAGCCTGAGCTTACGGTTCGCATCGTCCCAGCCAATCCATTGATCCCGAACTTTTATCCGCCATGCAGGCGAGGAAAACTGCACACATCCTACCACCTCCCGACTGGGCCGATCAACGTACACCAAGTACTGAAGACGTGCCCCATACGGCATCGCGTATCCCAGATAGTGATACTGGCTCACAAGTTCACGGAACAACTGCCGCTGCCGTTTATTTTGAACAAGCTCCACCTGCAACGGCAAATAATCCTCTACACTGCCTGTAAATGCGCTCAGGGAATGCTCAGTTGCCGCTGCAACAGTACGCTTTACAACCGTCTTGGAGCCGTTCGATTTCTTTTCCGGAAGCCTCAGTATCCCCTGGCTTTCCAGACGATCGAGCAGATCCCGACATTCTCGCGCTTTAAGTCCGCCACCCGGGCGCTTCCAATCCAGAAGTTCGCAAACCGTATGTGCCAGTTCAAGCCGGCTAAGCCCCTTGCAGGTCTGCACAATTTCCCGGATCATCAATACATCTTGCGCGGTGAACTCCCGATCACAGAATCTTTGATGCTCTTTTATCGTGTCCATGCCATACTCCTTTCGTTATTGTCCTATAACGAAAGAACGGCACAATGTCCAGCGGAAAATGACTCTTGCCGTGCCAGTCCATCAAAATTTGCATCGCTAATTTCTGGACTGAAAAATCTCTGGCATATCGGATTGCGCAAAAGCTATACGACCAGTAATGTATATGGGTTAGCCCTGAATAAATGACTAACTATCCGTTATTAAGAGCTTTCATGTCTATTGCAGAAGAGCCGCACCCAAATCATTTTCTGAAAAGCTATAGATGACATCCATTAACGGCTATCGAATTTGACTTCTCTTTGACATCCACATGCAGAACCGGATATAATTTTTACCG
>JQDQ01000142.1 GCA_000747625.2 Smithella sp. SCADC | reverse complement strand
GCCCTATTTTTGTGGAATGGCATAAACACAAAGGCATGATGCGCTTTTATGGTAAATTTTTCCGCCATCAGTATCCCGGTATCTTAATGTGGATCGTGGCGACAGGAGTATGGTTAAGATTCGGCGCAATGGCTGTTTCCTGCAGCGTTCGCCTTATCGGACAAAGGCTGACCCATGATTGGTTATAAAGGACGTGTCGGCGTTATCGGCGCAACAAGTATCGTCGGGGAATATCTACTGTCCTTGTTGGTTGAGGAAGGTTGGGATGTTGTGGCGTTCTCACACCGGGAAAGTCAAATAAAAGCTGTGGGAGATAATTCTGTTGTCTGGCGATTACTTACCGGTTTCAAATCAACCGAAGTCGATTATTTTGATCAAAGAAAAGAACAAATAAATTTGTGGATTAGCCTTGCTCCTATTTCTGTCTTGTCAGAATACTTTTCGATGCTTTTGACCTATGTCGCCAGACATATTGTGGCTGTTTCATCCACAAGCAGATTTACCAAGAGCGAGTCCTCGGATCAGGACGAAAAAATATTGGCGCAAACTCTGGCTGAAAATGAGGAGCGTTTGAAGTCTTGGGCAACAAAAGAAAAATTAACTTTTACAATATTGAGACCAACCCTGGTTTACGGTCTGGGGCGAGATAAGAATGTAAGTGCGATGGCTTCTTTTATCCGGCGTTTTTCTTTTTTCCCTGTGTTCGGAGCCGCACGCGGACTCCGGCAGCCTGTGCACGCAAAGGATGTCGCATCATGCTGTGTTGCCGCGCTGAGTTCAGACGCTGCAATTAATCAATGCTATAATATATCGGGCGGAGAGACAATTAGCTACAGGGAAATGGTCTGTCGTATTTTCACGGCTCTTGGTAAAAAGCCGCACTTTGTAGTATTCCCTCTCTGGTGGTTCCGGTTAGCGGTATTGTTTTTAAGAGTTTTTCCGCGTTATCACCATTGGTCGGCCGCTATGGCTGAAAGAATGAATCAGGATCTCGTTTTTAGTCATGAAGAAGCGAGCCGCGATTTGGGATTTAAGCCGCGACCATTTCGTTTAACTAAGGAAGATTTGCCTCGATGATATTGTGATTTTATCTTGACAATTAGCATGGTCTTATGCCGATATAACGCATTAAAATTTACTGGATTAATCAAGGAGGTTAAAAAGCAACGTTATGGCTAAATATGTATACTCCTTCTCGGAAGGATATGGGAAAAGCAAAAATCTTTTGGGAGGCAAGGGAGTTGGACTTGCGGAAATGGCGCATCTTAACATTCCTATTCCTCCGGGTTTTACTATAACAACGGAAGTTTGCACGGCCTTTTACGCGAATAAAGGCCGTTATCCTC
>JQDQ01000141.1 GCA_000747625.2 Smithella sp. SCADC | reverse complement strand
TGGTTTTCTGTTTTTTCCGGGAGATGTGAAAGTGAAAGTCGAACTGGTCAAGCGTTGGCTTTTCCAAGAGCCGGGACTGTTTGAATCGTTGGAGGATACGGTTTTTCTGCCGTGCTTCACACTCTACATCGATCAGGGCTTCCGTAACCATCAGAGGCGACATATTCTGCTTTTCCGCCTGCTGGAGGATTCGAGTCAGGTTTTCAGCGGCGGTCTTCATCTTTAAAGATTTGAGTTTTTCCAATACGGATTCGATACGGGTTTCATTCATCGTCATTTCTTCCTTTGAGGATATAGGCATCATATTCAGCCGGCGACGGTTCGGCCAGCCGGATAGCGTTGAGTTCTTCATTCTTGAGTTTAACCGGGGGGTGTTGCTTTTTCGGCGTGCTTTCCTGATGAAGGATGCTCCGGATGTATTCAGCGCCGTAGGCCTTGTGGAGCATGGCCTTCCGGATGGCGCTGATAAGGGCTGTCTCCCCGTATTTATCTTTGAGGGTTAAAAGGACAGAGGCTGTTTTCTTGACGGATTGTCTTGCGCAAGCGATAGCCGCCGGATAATCAACCGCTTCCGGACACAAACAGGACAGGAGTGCGACATCCCGTTCCCGCCATAAGTTATTCTGGAGTTTTTTAACCTGTTCCCTGTGGGAGGGCAGTTCAATGCGCTTTTTGCGTTCCCATGATCGACAGTGGGCCGTCACCTGTTTTTGCAGATGATAGAGGGTAACCGTGTGATCATCCGCCTTCAGGATAAGATGCTTTCCCACTGTCCAGGGCGGCGCCGTATATTGGTTGCCGTCAAAGATCACGGCAAAATCCTTGTGCACCGGGACCGTTTCAGTTTCCCGGCAATCGGGCAAACCTTCCGGCAAGGGTTTGGGAATGATTTGGGCCAATCTATCGATGGGCTTTTCACCGGTGGTTTGATGGATGCGGACATTGGCCACGGCAGCGAGCCACTGATTAACCTGATGCTGTACATCCGTCAGGCCGGAGAAACTTCTCGCGGGCCAGAAGTTTTGACGCAGGTATTGTATACTTCTTTCTATCTTACCTTTTTCCTGTGGCGACCTTATATTACAGGCCCTCGGGACAATCTTCAAGGGCCGTAGAAAGTCCGGGAAAGCGTCGTTGAAGCGGATAATCCGTCCGCAACGTTCCGTAACGGCGGTGAGCATATTGTCAACGACGATTTCTTCAGGGGTTGTTCCAAAAAAATCAAAGGCATTCAGAAGCCCCCGATGAAGTACCTCCTGCCTCTGGCTGTGGGTGAACTGGACATAAAGCATCCGGCTGTAAGATTCCACCACCACCAGGGCATAAAGCTTTCTTTTGGTTGTCCCGTAAGTCAGAGTATCGAAGTGACCCCGGTCAACCTGTATTTGCCGACCGGGGGCGGACTCAAAGCGGATAAAGGCCTGCCTGCTTTTCAGCACCTTCCCCCGTTGCTTATGCAGATAATCCCGAACAATCGTTATCCGACCGTCAAACCCTTTTTCCTGAAGTCTCTGCAGAACCACCGGTGCCCCAATGAAAGGATACTCTTCAAGCAGTGCGTCAATCAGGTCGCGGTAGGCGTCCAGCTTGGATGCCCCGGGCTTCCTTGCCTGTAAAGCACCATCCGGGTTCTTCAGATATTTGCTCACGCTGTCACGACCGAGCCTCATTTCACGGGCAATCAGTCTGGCCGAATAACCTGCGTCCTTGAGTTGGTAGATATCGAAAACAGTTTTTCTGTCGATCATTGCGACGCCTCCGCCAGCGACTGCCGGATCCTCCGGGCAACCACAGCCGGGTCTTCACCGGGCAGCGGTGCGGAAAAATAAGGCGTGGCGGGAAGCTCGAGGACCTGAAAGACCTTTCCGTCGAAACTGATCAGATCTTTCTTTAACAGGCCGTCTCTGGCCTCGATATATTCGTCCAGCGTCAACTGGATCAAAGAACAGATCATGTCATAGCTGTAGTAAGAAAGACCATGCCGGTCGGACACCAGCACAAGAAACAGGTACAGCAGGATCTCCTTCTGATCCAGAGAGGCCAGAAAACCGCCCGTAAGAAAACGATGGGGAATGTAACTGAAACCGCCGCTGATTTTTCTGATTCTGCCGGGATTGAGGATTCTCTTTCTGATCATGATCATGGTTGCTTTCTCCTTTCCAAAGGGAAGTCATATTTTTCAGCGCCATTATCAGCCAGGAGCATCTCGATGTCTATCGCGTCCTTCTTGGCAATCACTTTCAAATATCCGGAATCATATGCAAATATACTTTTATCGCGTCCATCTTTGCAATCGACGGAACCAGCCAGAAAGAGCCCGGCAGGTATGATTTTACTGATGATTTGACCGGATAGGACGCGTCCATCTTTGCAATTCCGTCCATCCTGACGGCGCTTCGCCCCCTCAGACGCTGATTTCGAACTTTCTGCAAAGCTCGATTACGTGCCGTTTGCTCAGGATGAGCCGCTCGGTATTGCTTCCAGTAATTACTTCTATTACTTAACCAATCGGCTTGGCTCTGCTTCTGATTTGCACGGTAAACCGGATCGCTCTTCATCTTGATTTGCTGCCAAGATGACTTCCTGGCTTGCTGGCACTTCTTTTCGCTACAGTAACGCTGATTCTTCTGCCGTGGATCGGGAATGAAATATATCCCACAATGACTACAAGGTATCTTATCCATAATCACCACATTCATAATCTTTTATGATCATGGCTCTTACGACTGGAATCAGAAAAATGAAATGGATTAAGAAAAATGAAATGGAAAGATTCTTAAAAACAAAGAATGAAATGAATGAACCTAATGAACCGGTGCCTTTGGCTCCCTTTTATCCCGTTGCAACTGCACGGGAATTAAATCGGTGATGACACTTTTCAACACAAGGAGGTAATTATGACAAGAATAAACCTATTATACATAGCGAGAGCGGTGCTTTTAGGAGTTTGTTTTCTGTGCATTTCTTCCGTCAGTGTATGGGCGGAGGAAAACAAAATATCTGTAACGGCATACACATTGAAGGAGTGTTACCATAATAAAGGTAAGACAGCTTCCGGAGAAATGGTTAGAACCGGGATAGTTGCTGTTTCACCAGACTTGGAACGTAAAGGGCTTAAATTAGGAACTGAAATCAAAATAGGTGATATGGGAACCTTTATAGTCAAAGATCGGACAAGTCGCAGAAATCGATTTTTATTCTCCATCTGACCGTTATTGCCGGCGCCGTGCCAATCATGATGGCTCACCAGTTTTACTGCTCTGCGCACTTGTCCTTTTCAAGATATGTATGGATATATTCCTGCACATAAAAGAGCGCACTTTACCAAGCTGAAAGCAAACGAACCCATGCGCTGAGCGCCGCGGGAAATCATTTCACCCTTCACTCTTTTTGTCATTCTACTTCCATCCCTTGAGGGGAGGGATTGAGGGAGGGTGAAAATTTTGTTGCCCTTCACTTTTTAGTGACACT
>JQDQ01000140.1 GCA_000747625.2 Smithella sp. SCADC | reverse complement strand
ACTTTTGCAATTACCTCATAAGTAGTAAATTACATAAAAATTAATTTAAAATCAGTATACCTCCAGTAGATGCAAATGAAACAGGCGGGATTTTTCTTCAAAGAAAATTTCCGCCTGTTTTTTTGAATTTAGCCATTGCAATTTTCTGGACAGTCTAACCATGCAAACCGTTAACGTAGAATAAGATTTATTATTTTTTTAAACAACAAACGGTTGGCAACAAATCAGTGTTCATTCATATTACCTTTTTTTTTCACGGCATTTCAGAGACAACTTTCCCGCATTTTTTAACAGGTCTTGATTTTTTTGTTACAATGAGGTTTATGTAATGCAAATTATTTTCAGGGGTTAAAAATGGTAATAAATAAAGAAAAAATAGACAAGGTCAAAGGATTTCTGGATGAGCGCGAAGCAAGCTGTCTTTATAAACTGGCCCTGGAAGCAGGCTCAAAAGGTCCCTGTCTGGAAATCGGCAGCTACTGCGGCAAATCATCCGTTTATCTTGGTATGGCCTGTAAAGAAAATTCCACAGTGCTTTTTTCGATTGATCATCACAGCGGTTCGGAAGAACAGCAGCCGGGGGAAGAATACTTCGATCCCGACCTGCTGGATAAAGAAAGAGGGAAAATAGACACGTTAAAGCATTTCCGCAAAACGATTGCTGATTTCGATTTGGAAGATATAGTAATCCCGGTTGTCGGCCGTTCGGAAACAGTAGGACATGTCTGGCAAACCCCTCTGAGTTTAATTTTTATTGATGGCAGTCACGCCTATGAATCAGTTTTGAGCGACTATAATATTTGGGCAAAAAATTTAATTTCAGGCGGGTATCTTTTATTCCACGATATATTCTCTGATCCGGCAAAGGGCGGACAGGCGCCTTATCTTGTTTATCAAAAAGCGGTGGCTTCCGGACTATATGAAGTTATGCCCATGTGCGAATCATTGGGAATATTAATACGCAATACCATTTAAATCAAAGCGCTATCTTTGTTGGCTTCGTCGTCGGCATCCTCAACGTATGTAAAAATACGCCTCGTCGCCTCCTCCTAACCGCCTCGATATCATCTTTGATTTAAATGGTATTAATGTAATATTATGACCAGGACCATTGACAACCTTTATCGGAAATATCGGCTGCCAGATAACCACGCCCGGCGAAATCGCGGATAGTATCATAAACCACCTTTTCATTGGCATTGGTATACTCTTTTACTCTCCGGCAGAGTTCCTGCAAAGCTTTGTCCCTGGATCCTTTAAATAAAGCTGGTTCGATAAAACCGTTATTTTCAATAATACCGCTTTTCAGAATTTGATAGGTTAACTTCATTCGCCAGTGACCTTCAACACGCATACTGTCTTCCAGATCAGCGGTTCCTTCATGATATTTACGCACAATTTTATTCCAGTCGGCTTCCATCTCTTCATAATAACTGGCGCCGAATTCATGCATGTCTTTCGGCTGCAGGGCTGAAGTTTTCACAATAGCATCATTGGCATCATAAAGATTCCAATCATCCGTTATGATTTCCAGATCATAATCCTTAATTTTTTCCCGAACGGTCGTACCGGGAAAAGGCGCGAGGAAATGGTAACCGTAAATAGCTTTCGTGCTCTTCGCAAAATCGTCTGATTCCCGTAAAGTGTCTTTTGTTTCTCCCGGCAAACCAATGATAAACGACGCGTGGGCAATCATTCCCGCCTGTTGGCACATATTCACGGCTGAATAGACTTGTTCCAGCTTTATTCCCTTTTTTATTCTTTTGAGCATTTCCGGATTGCCCGTTTCCACCCCGAAACTGACACTGTCGCAGCCGGCCTGCGCCATAAGATCGAATACTTCCGGGTTCACCGTATCTACACGTGCAAAAGCGCTCCATACAAATTTCAAGGAACGCTCTTTAATTCCCGCACATATTTCTTTGACCCGTTCTTTATCGGAAGTAAAAAGATCATCCGCTATATTAATGCGATCAAAACCGTAACCGATTATTGTTTCTATTTCATCCAGAACAAGTTTAGGATTTCTTCTACGAACTTTGGAACCGACCATTTTGCGTCCCAGACAAAATATACAGGAATAGGGACAACCCCGGCCGGTAATCAGACTTACAGGAAATCCTAAAGCGCGATAACGTGAAATTGGAAGCAAATGCCGTGATGGTGAAGGGATTCTATCAATATCAGTAATGAAATCTCTTTTGCCGGTAATAATTATTTCATCACCGCTCCGATAAGCGATTCCGCGGATATTTTGCCATTTGTTTTTTTGCTTCAGTACAGGAGTCAGTTCAGCAATTGTGTCCTCCCCTTCCCCTATGACAATCAAATCTATTTCCGGGTAATGCCTCAAAGTATCTTCAGCAGTAAAAGACACGTGAGGTCCGCCCATCATTGTAATGATTTCCGGATTATAATTTTTTACATCATGAAGTATCTGTTGAGCTTTATAGAAATTCATGGTTACGGAAGTGGCGCCCACCACGTCAGGCCGGAAAGCTTCCAGTTGTTTTTCCAGATTTTCTTTAGTGTAGGCACAAACGATATAATCAAATATTTTAACTTCCGCTCCGGCGGCCTCGAATGCCGCGGCAACATAAGTAACTCCCAGTGGCGGAGAAGGCAATTCCTCGAGCGGATAAGGCGGAGCTATAATAGCGATACGCATTTCTTAATCTCCCTTACATGGGAAAAGCAATGATCTGAACCAGCCCGCAATAGTGTTGCCCTTCATCAGCGAGCGATCAATAATTTCAAAATCTTTGGCCAGTTTGGCGGGATTGGAAAGCCAATCCGTTCTGGTCTTAATGGGCTTGTCCGGATCCAGATATTTTATAACAGTTGCCGGATTGCCGACGGCAATTGCATTGGCGGGAATATCTTTCACGACTATAGAACCGGCGCCAATAACGGCGTTATCTCCTATAGTCACTCCTTTTCCTACAATAACACTGTCTCCCAGCCAGACATTATTGCCGATTGTAACGGCCTGCGTTTTGCCTATCGGCATACTGCGATCGTATATATCATGCCAATCGGCATCGGAAATACTGACATTTTGAGCTGTCATGCAACCGTCACCCATGGTTATGGACGTGGCGGACATTATTCTTGTTCCCGGACAAATAAGGCAACATTTGCCTATTTCAATTTTTCCTTGACCTTGCCACACTGGCCAGACGGCAAATCTTACTTTTCTATCCGGTGTGGCGATAATAGTCGAATAATCTCCCAGATAAACCGGCCCGCCGAAAACTTCCACATACTGTGGTTTCATAAAAACAATCCCTCGGCCGAAATACTCGAACTGATGAGCAAGAAAAAACTGCGCGTACCATTTTTGATACTTGTTATAAAACTTTTTCAAATAATATGGACGATGATCTTTTCTCAATGTTTTACCTTTATTTTACCTTTTAAAGTGGATTTTGTAAAAGCGGAATGAATACCATAAAAATTGATCGGAAGCGTAAACAAAAAAACAGCTTCCGAGACCAGGTTTTCACTTATTCCATGAAGACCAAAATTTATGATTGAAAAGTTTTCCCGCCGGAGTTATTTCATTCAAAGCGTCCCAAGCCAGCATCGCCGCCGCCGCTGTCCAACCTGTTTTTTCGTCCGGCCAAATAACCCCATCCGGAAAAGTGACCCCCATCCAAAAAGAACCATCTGAAAATCTTTTATCATTTAACCAGCTAAATATCATTCTCGCCCGGGAATTATCTTCAATCGCATTAAGAGTTAAAATAAACTCGGCCGTTTCCGCCATGGTGACCCAGGGCCGGTCGCTGACGCAGCGCACGCCCCATTCGGGAACAACAAATTTTTCCCACAAATGGGCTATCCGTCTTTTAGCTTCCTCGCCGGTTATGGCGCCGCATAAAACCGGATAATACCAATCCATAGAATATCTTGATTTAATCATGTTAAACAAATCCGGCCTGTCTTTTATGGCTATACCCAAGGCCGTCATCGCTTTCTGCCAACGTGGAGGTTTCTTGCCCAGGAGTCCGGCAATGGCCAGAGCGCATTTAATACTCATGTAGACTGAGCTGGAACCTGTGAGCAGGGCCATCTTATCAATCGCGCCGTTTTTATTTCTTGCCCAGTAAATCTCACCATCGGGAGCCTGCAAATTGATTGCATATTGGATACCCTGTGAAACGGTATGCCACATTGTTTTTAAAAACTTCATATCACGGGTAACAAGGTAATGATGAAAAACGCCTACAGCGACATAAGAAGAAAAATTAGATTCTTTACTGGAGTTGATAATTTTCCCATCAAGAGTTTCCGACCACCAACTGCCATCGGAAAGTTGAGCATTGGCAAGCCACTCGTAAGCATGCAGAGCTTCTTTATAAAACCCTCCGACACTCAAACCCATTGCACTTTCTACATGATCCCAGGGATCGGTCTTTCCGCCAACAGACCAGGGAATTTCACCGTTTTCTTTTTGAATAGATGCAATAAAAGCAGCTATTTTCTCCAACGAAACCGGAGTTAAATCTTCACTTAGGGAAAGTTTCACTTCCATTTAAATTATCCTCTTCTAAAATAATACACTATGCTTTTGCCTACAATTGGATTTAATAATTCTTCCAATATCCGCATTAACCGATGATCTCTCATCATATCCCATATCAAAAAATTCTTATAATATTTAACCAACAGGTTTTCCTCATTTTTCAGGCCGACAAGACACTTAAGCCACCAGTAAGGCATGTGGAGGGCGTGCTTGTAATTTATTTTCAAGCATTTAAAACCATGTTTCTTCAACATTTCCGGGAGTTCTTTCTTCTTGTAAATTCGAATATGACCGCCTTCTGAATGATAATAGTCATATGAAATTAACCAGCAAAGTTTCTCCGAATAATAACGCGGTACACTAAACACAAGAGTGCCGTCCGTTTTTAAGATCCGAATCAGCTCTTTTACCGCTGCCTCATGATCGGGAATATGTTCCAAGACTTCCGAACAAATTACACAATCAAACGAGATATCAGCAAAGGGAAGCCTATTGATATCTGCTTCGGAAACCAGATAATCTTTTGATAAAGCGTCAGGCATTGTTTCCAAAGATGTCAAAGCTTCACGCAATGCCCCTGTATTTTTATCTATTCCGACAATCCTCAGATTCGGTTGTTTCGCCAGAAAACGTAAGTGCCTTCCTATTCCACATCCCGCATCAAGAACAAAATCGTTCGGCTTTAAATTTAACTCAGGCAGATCTATGGTAACCATCAATTGCCTCCCGGTATACTTCCACCACTTCGCCCGCGGCTTTTGACCAGTTAAAAATTGAATTTACCCGCTCTATACCAGCCTGAGCCATTTTTTTCCTCTGATCCGGATTATTAAATAAAAACATTATTTCCCTGGTCAGAGCCGAAGCATCAGCGGGAGGAACTATGATTCCGGCATCTCCCACAACTTCCGGCAATGCGCCGCCGCTGGTGCTGATTAGAGGAACGCCACAAGCCATAGCTTCGGCCGCGGGCAGGCCAAAACCTTCGTACAAGGAAGGAACAACAGCCACCGTGGCCTTGGCGTAGTAATCGGCAAATTCCTCATTGGCAATGCGACCGGTAAAATGAACAATGTCACTAACGCCCAGTTTGTCCACAAGGTTTTCAATGATGCCGTTTTTCTTAGGTTGGCCAATTACCGTTAATTTTACAGGTTGCTTTTTTCGAATCTGCGCAACTGCCTCTAGAAGAAAATTGAGACCTTTTAGCGGTATGTCCGCGCTGTTGGTAACGATAATGGTATTCTCCGGACCTGTGCCATTTTGTACCGGATAAAAATACTCATTATTGATGCCGTTATGAACCACACGGAATTTATTTTCATCCAATGAAAATTCTTTGGCAATATCTTTTTTTGTAAATTCCGATACAGTCACAATATGGGAAAACTTACGCGCCACTTTCATCTGCATGCGAATAAACGAGTACCAGCGAAAAACACGGTATTTTTTAAACAATGTTTTGGCCACTTTATAATCTTCCTGTTGATCCACTGTGATGGGATGGTGAATCGTGACTATGGTCGGCATGACCTTTTGCGCCAGCCTGCCTATTCCGTAAGAAAGGCACTGATTATCATGAACAATGTCGTAATTCTTTCTGTGTTTCTTCAGGTATGAATAAACCCGCTCGCCAAAAGTAAAAGGTTCCGGAAAACTGCCGGTGCAGACATTCAAATATTCATACATATTGATCGGACGAGCCAAATCCGCAACTCTTTTGGGAGTAAAAAGATGTTCGGGATTGTAAAGATCAAGGCTGGGTAGTTTATGTAATTTTACTTTAGAATCAAGATGTGGATAGGGCGGCCCCGATATAACATCAACCTGATGACCAAGATCGCTTAGCGCCTTGCTTAAATGTTTAATGTAAACACCTTGTCCGCCGCAGTTAGGGTTGCCCCGATAAGTTAACAGACAAATCTTCAGCGGCTTTGAACCAGAAGATTTTTTCATATACTCACCTTTTGCACTAATCTTTTAGAATTTTCAAACATGATGGATATTTCATCATTGTTTAATCCCGCGCCTCTGGCGATCCTGGCAGCCATCTTGCTGCTCATAAAATCAGCAGGGACGTGAGCATCATTATTAAGAACCAGATTAGCCTTAAATTTTCTGGCCATCTGCACAACATGCCCGTTACTGAGGCTGTGACCTTTGCGCGTGGTAATCTCTAAATAAATCCCTTTTTCGGCAGCCAAACGCGCCTCTTCTTCAGTCAAAAGTCCCGGATGGGCTAAAATATCTATTGCTGATTTAAGAGCAGCCAGATTTGTTCCGGCAGGAACAGGTTCAACAATCGTTTCTCCATGTACAATAACTATCTTTGCTCCTAATTTTCTCGCCTCGTCGGCAAGGGCAGATATATCGCGGGGATCAACATGAGTAATCTCAACACCAGGGATAGCATTAATATTGCCTTTTTCCGTTATCTTTGAACAAACCTTGATAATCCGCGGGAGGATGAAATCAATATTGGAATGATCAACGTGATCCGTAATAGCTAAAGCTTCATAACCTGTGGCATAAGCGCGTTGCGCCAGTTCCGCCGGTATTAAACCGCCATCACTGAAAATGGAATGAGTATGCAGATCAATCACTTAAAATATTCCAAATTTAATTTATTTAACTCTGTAGACTTAGCAAATTTAAGACTGATAGTCAATAAGGATATGGGTATTAATTAAATCTTTCTTCGCTGTAATCATTTCTGCTGATGTATCGAGTACGTCAAACAGGGTACGGCGTCCGATGGAACATTGTGAAACATAAGCATCCGCGGCTTTAGCGGTAGAGTCTACGTATTGTTCAAGTTGCTTGATTCGTCTCTGGTTCGCCATATATGCATCATAGGAAAGGCGAATAGACTGGATTGTTTGCAGCTCGGTTTTCTTAGCTATTTCTTCTGCTTCATTTATCAAATATAATGTTTCCTTTATCTGATCATAATGCTTGTAAGCTTATTGTTAAGACTACGAGTATTGAATTTTTATGTAAATTGTTAAGTAATAAATGGAATTATAGAAAATAAAAACAATGAATATAATCAATATCTTATTCTTGTTTTATCTTGAATAAATATCACTTTTCCCTGTGGATAACGTGAACGGAAGTTGCCTTGAAGGAAGCGACTACTGTAGCCCCTTGAGTTATGCCTAAATCTTCGCAGGAAGTTATTGTAACGTACGCGACCAGAGGGAATCCACAGTCGAGAATAAGTTTATTAAAAAATCCCTGGCGGATAATTTTGGTTACTTTTGCTTCAAAGATATTGCGCGCGCTTATTTTACTCTGAACTTGGCTGGATACAGTAATATTCTCCGGCCTCAAACAGCAGTAAACTTTTTGTCCGATAGAACAATCGCCGATGGCCGCTATTTCCTTTCCATAAACTGAAACAACGATATTCCCCACCGAACAGCTTTTCACCGTTCCCTCCAGTATTGTTTCCGTACCGACAAAATTGGCCACAAACTCCGAATCCGGATGATTAAATATTTCGGCGGTAGTTCCTGACTGCACGATTTTACCGCTGTTCATGACACTGACATCCTGCGCCAGACGCAACGTTTCTTCCCGATCGTGCAGAGCCAGCACCGCCGTGATTTTCGTTTCTTCCAATATCCGCTTTAAATCGTCAATAATGGTTTCTCTGGACGGCGGATCAAGCGAGTTGAATGCTTCGTCAAGCAGTATGATTTGAGGTTTGATGGCAAACGCCCTGGCCAGTGAAACCCTTTTTGCTTCTCCTCCGGAAAGCGCCCGGGCCGATCTTTTTTCCAACTGGCTTATTCCGAAATAATCCAAAGCACTTTGAACCCTGATTTTTATTTCCTCATTTTTTATTTTGCGAAACTTCAAGCCCAGCGCCACATTTTCAAAAACGGAATTATTCAAAAGCAGTGGCTCCTGAAAAACGACAGACACATGGCGGCGCAGCATTGCCAGATCCGCTCTCGTTTCCAGGGGCGAACCCTGAAAATAAATCTTTCCCTGCTGAGGTTTTAACAAACCGGCCAGCATTAAAAGAAGTGTCGATTTCCCTGCGCCGTTGGGACCGATCAGCGCCAGAATCCTGCCCTGCCGCACATGCAATTCAGGAATATCCAACACGGTCACGCCGCCGCGCTTTAGAATTATATTTTCCGCCTTCATCAAACCTTCGGATTTCATCGGGGATAGTGCCTTTGCTGTAGTTGTGTGAGCAGAGCGTTGATGATAAAGGCGAGGATTAAAAGAATAATGCCCAATGCGATGGCAATATCAAAATTTCCCTTGCCGGTTTCCATAACCGTGGCGGTGGTAAGCACGCGTGAGTATCCTTTGATATTTCCACCGACCATGATGGAAGCGCCGACTTCGGAAATAACTCCACCGAAACCCGCCATGACCGCCGCCAGAAGCGGCAGTTTCGCTTCTTTAATCAATATCCACACCATCTGCAAACGGCTTGCGCCCAGAGACAAAATTTGCAGACGCAGATTTGGTGGCAGGTTTTGAATGGAAGCCAGAGATATCCCCATGACAATCGGTGTGGCGATAATCGCCTGCGCAATAATCATGGCATAGGGAGTATAGAGGATTTCCAGAAATCCGAAAGGACCGCTGCGCCAGATCAGCATCGTAACGAAAAGACCGACAACCACCGGGGGCAGACCCATACCGGTATTGATTAGACTGATGACAAATCTTTTTCCGAAAAAATTATTTAAAGCGACGGCTGTGCCAATGGAAACCCCGATAAAAAGGCTGATAAACGTGGCTGTCCCTGATATTTTCAAAGACAGCCACGTTATTCCCATTACTTCGGGATCAAAACTGATGATTAACTCAAAAGCTTTTATGATTCCCTGAATAATTAATTCCACTTCATTAAACCTTCGACAATTTCACTAAAATTACTTGCCTAAATCTTCATCTTTCTTACCGGCATCGGGGAAGAATAACGGAGAACCGTATTTATCAACGCCGAATGTTTTAATGATCTTCTGAGTATTTTTGGAAACCATAAAATCGGCAAAAGCTTTGGCGCCGGCGGCATTAGCTTTCGGCCATTTAGCGCTGTTTACTTCAATCACATGATAAATGTTAAGAAGAGCAGCATCGCCTTCTACCAGTATATCCAATCCCAGATTTTTCTTCAGAGACAGATATGTCCCGCGATCAGCCAGCGTATAACCTTTTTTCTCCGCGGCAACATTTAAAGTCTGTCCCATTCCCAATCCGGTTTCCTGATACCATTTTTGTCCGGCAGGAGTTACTTCCGCTTTCTTCCATAATGTTTTTTCTTTGGCGTGTGTTCCCGAGTTATCTCCGCGCGATAAAAACAAACCTTCTGCTTTGGCAACCATTTTAAGCGCTTCAGCGGAAGATTTCACGCCTTTGATTTTGGCCGGATCAGCGCCCGGTCCAACAATAATGAAATCATTATGCATAACCA
The DNA here is from genome assembly GCA_000747625.2 of Smithella sp. SCADC. Taxonomy (GTDB): domain Bacteria; phylum Desulfobacterota; class Syntrophia; order Syntrophales; family Smithellaceae; genus Smithella. The sequence continues at coordinate 18,897 of JQDQ01000140.1, read as the reverse complement.
ATTGTCTGTTTACACCAAAACCATCAGCCATAAATTTCTTTTCAGCATCCGGTGAATGAACCAGCAGGACATCCGCCTCGCCTTTTTCCCCCATCTTCATGGCCTGACCGGAACCAACGGCGATTGTTTTTACAAAGTAACCTGTTTTCTTTTCAAAAATGGGAATCAATACATCGAGCAACCCCGTATCCTGGGTGCTGGTGGTTGTCGCCAGAATGATATTCTTTTGTTTGGGAGCGGCTTTCGCTGCAAAAACGTTTGACGTTCCGAACGCGAAAAGCAACGCGGCTACCATCAACGTTATTATAACTTTACTACTTCTGAACATTTTCATTATTTTTCTCCTTTATATTAAATTTATTTTTTTATTTCTTTTGTACTTTCTGCCATTCCATAGAATTGGGGAAGAAAAGCGGTGAACCGTATTTATCCTTGCCGAAATCACGGATAATCAGTTGGCCTTTTTTCGGCGAGGTCAGCCATTTTACAAATTTCATAGTATCTTTTTTGTTTACCTTCGGGAATTTTGACTGACTGACAGGTATCAATGAAATATAGTTAATCAGCGCTTCATCGCCTTCAACTAAAATGACCAGTTTGATCTGATCTTTCAGAGAGAGATAAGTAGCACGATCAATGAAAGTGTAGGCTGCCTGCTGATCGGCATATTTCAAGGTCGCGACATTGCCTTCCGCGCCTTTTTCGTAAATCACATACCATGGACCTTCCGGCTTGATGCTTGCTTTGTCCCAGACTCCCCTTTCGGCCATGTTTGTTCCCGATTTGTCGCCGCGGCTGATGAATTTTACACCTTTGCCCATAATTTTCTTTAACGCTTCCGTTGCCGACTTTTCGCCTTTGATTGCCGCCGGATCGGACGCAGGACCAACAATAACAAAATCATTATACATCAGAGGAATTCTCTCCGTGCCGAAACCATCAGCGATAAATTTTTCTTCCAGAGATTTGGCATGAACCATAACCAGATCAATTTCGCCTTTGCGCGCAATATCCAAAGCAACTCCCGTTCCAGCACCCACATGGCGCACTCTGATTCCCGTATCTTTTTCAAACTGATCTTCCAGAGTACTGACAATACCGGCATCAATCGGACCGATTGTGCTGGATAAAAATACAAATTTATCCCCATTGGCGGCCAACGCCAGAGACGACCAGACTAAAATAAGCAACACCGTCAATTTTCCGATAAATACTTTCATTTTTAATCCTCCTTACATAAGTTTATGATGATAATGTCATAATTGATATAGTGCCAAAATTCAAGCGAATAATCATTGATGATCAATAAATTATTACCAATAAAAAAACGATTATAATTTTATTGACCTTACTTAGCAATTTGGGTATTTACACAAAAGTAATTTATCAGTAAAAAGTATTCAACGTTTCCCCGATAAAAATTAAGGGGCCTAAAAGGAGATATGCAAAAATGAGTATGGAAATAAAAGCACCCCTGACCGGAAAAGTCATCAGTATTGTTGTTAAGGTAGGCGACAAGGTCAATACTGATGATGAAGTCGTTATTATGGATGCCATGAAAATGGAAATCCCTATATATGCTCCTGTTGATGGCACAGTTAAGAAAATAAATATTAAAGAAGGTGATTCCGTAAAAACGGACCAAGTTTTGGTGATACTTGATTAACAGAACAGCTATTACTTAGCGTCCTTAATCAACATCGTAGCCGGATCAAGAACCAAATCGTTTTGCCTGGCTTCGATTGATCTTCCTTTAAGAGATTTAATGTAGACTTCATCGCCTTTTGCGGCCAGTTGAACGATAACGTCAAATAAATCCGCCACATGCAAAAAAGAAAGAGGCAAACCATTTTCCTGCGGCGGCTCATGGCGATGCGTATGCACAGTAAACCAGATGCGCATTGAATATTTACGCGCGAGTTCTTTCAATTGCACAAGCTGCCCGCGCCCCGCTTCATCAAATTTAAATCCGTCAATAATTACCGTATGCGGTTTGAAAATATTTTGCTGCATTAAGCCGGTTAAACGTTCTTCCAGCCTCGGCGCGCTGAAACCTTCTACTTTGAAAGTCATGATAAAACGGTAAGGCTGAATGTTGTCCCAGTAATCCTGAATTTCAGCAGCATCAAATTTCGCGGCAATATCATGAAATAACTCCTGATACCAGACATCAACTTTGCTCACCGCATCGTTCAGGCTTACATGCAGGACAGGCTGTTCGCGTAACATCGCGTTTAAAGCAACCTGAACAAGCAAGGCGGTCTTCCCTACTCCGGCATGAGCAAGCACCGCGCCAAACCCTCCGCTCGACAAAATATCTTCATTTTCATAACCAAGATTAATCAGCGGATTGCTAAAAATCATTTCTTTTTTTATCATGACAATATCCTTTTTAAAAATTAAGCGGCTGATTTTTTATTTTCAGCGGCCTCCAGTGTGATCTTCTCCGCGATTGACTGCGGCACTTGCCGGTAAATGGAAAATTCCATTGTGAACTGTGCTTTTCCCTGCGTGGCTGAACGCAGGATAGTCGAAAATCCAAACATTTCCGCCAGCGGCACCTGTGATTCAATCACGCACATGACATCTTCATCCTGAGAGCCGATAATCATGCCGCGGCGTTGATTTAAAAGTCCCATGACGGCACCTTGAAATTCCGTTGGAGTTTCCACGACCACTTTCATTATCGGTTCATGAATGACCGGCTTTGCCCGCAGATAGGCGTCTTTGAATGCTCCGCGAGCACATGCCTGGAAAGCCATGTCCGAAGAATCCACCGCATGGGAAGCGCCGTCATTGATGAGCACCTTCACGCCGGTAACCGGAAATTCCAATTTCGGCCCTTTGGCCATGCTTTGTTTAAATCCTTTTTCGCAAGCAGAAATAAATTGAGTAGGAATAGCGCCGCCGAAAATTTTATTTTCAAAAACAAAATCGGCATCGCTGACCGGTTCAATAAAACCGGCAATGCGAGCGAATTGGCCGGAGCCACCGGTTTGTTTTTTGTGGGTATAATTAAAATCGGCATGCTGTGTGATTGTCTCGCGGTAAGCAACGCGGGGATTACCTGTCGTGACGCCGGCGCCATATTCCCGCCTCATTCTTTCCACATAAATATCCAGATGCAGTTCACCCATGCCTTCGATAATTGTTTCATTGGTTTCGGGATCAACAAAAGATTTAAAAGTCGGGTCTTCCTTACAAAATCTATTCAGCGCTTTGGCCATAGCCATTTGCGACTTGTTGTCTTTGGTCGTGATAGCCGCGGATATAACCGGTTTGGGCACATACATGGAAATCATCGTTACATTTGTTCCCGGAGAAGTAAAAGTATCGCCGGAAGAACATTCAATTCCAAATAATGCGCCAATGTATCCGGATTTCAGATATTCGACATCTTCCATTTGATCGGCATGCATCCGCACAACGCGGCCTACCTTCACCTTTTTTCCGTTGCGGATATTGACAATAATCGATCCCTTGGCCACTGTTCCCTGATAAACGCGAACATACGTTAATTGTCCATACTTGCCATCTTCCAATTTAAAGGCCAAAGCGACAATTGGTTTTTCGGGATCATTCTCCAGCACAACGAGTTCTTCATTATTATCCATATCCATCGCCACATTTTCCACATCGGAAGGGCAAGGCAAAAGATAACTGACACCATCCAGCATTGGCTGTATGGCTTTATTCTTATATGCTGATCCCATATAAACAGGGGTTATTTTTCTTTGCAATGTACCTATACGCATAGCTGAATAAATCAATGCGGAAGATATTTCACTTTCATTCAGAATTGCTTCCGTCAATTCATCGGAAAACACCGAAGCGGCGTCAATTAACTCTTCCCTTTTTGTCCTGGCGTCTTCCAGAAGATTGGGCGGAATTTCAGCCTCGCGGACAATCTCGCCGTTATCGCCGTCAAAATAAAGCGCTTTCATACTGACTAAATCAACAACGCCTTCGGCTTCATTTTCTAAACCAATGGGAATCTGCATGGCTACGGCATTGTGGCCCAGCTTTGATTTTAACTGGTTGATTACACGGAAAGGATTAGCGCCGCTACGGTCGCATTTATTAATAAAGGCAATGCTCGGAACTTTATATCTTTTCATCTGACGATCAACCGTAATGGATTGCGACTGAACGCCGCCGACCGCACACAGAACCAGAATGGCGCCATCCAAAACACGGAGCGATCTTTCCACTTCCATGGTAAAATCGACATGTCCCGGTGTGTCTATTATATTTATCTCGTGGCCTTTCCATTCGCAATAAGTGGCCGCCGAAGCGATAGTGATGCCGCGCTCCTTTTCCAGCTCCATCGAATCCATCGTGGCGCCAACGCCGTCTTTTCCTTTGACATCATGGATGGCATGAATTCTTTTCGTATAAAAAAGAATTCTCTCGGTAAGCGTGGTTTTACCGGAATCGATATGAGCGCTTATGCCGATATTACGAATTTTCTGATCTTCAATTTTCATTACCTTTTTTCCTTTTTAAAATATAATAAAAAACCCCACACTTGGAAGAGAGTTCTGCCAGATGGGGATCCGTCATAAACAAGCGTTTTTGTGAATGTGGCTTAATACATGGTGCGGCGCAATATGTCAAGCTATTCTTTTTTATATGAAAAAACGAGAGAGAACTTGTTTATTACAGTTAAACGTGTTAATCACATAAAGAGTTAATGAAGTGCTTGAGGTTTTAGGCAAAAACACAATGAGCGCCTATGATATTGCCGCGAAGATGACCTGGGATATCGATTGTGAAAACTGGGAGCAATTCCCCATCGCTCAAAAATGGTTTGCCGTCGGCGAAGCTATCGCTCACCTGCGCTATCTGGAAAGTGAAGGACGGATCAGAAGAAACATTGCGGGGGAAATTGTTACCTTCTCAGCATAATAAAAAGCACTCCGTCATGATTTCTCATACACGAAGCGCTCATTTTTTTAGTTTTCTGTAGAATCTAGTGCATACTTGCAAAAGTTACCGATATGTCATTTCGACCGAAGGGAGAAATCTTATTCAATGATTATAAAGATTTCTCAGTCACTTCGTTCCTTCGAAATGACACGGTTAATATTGAAATCAAGCACTAGACAGGTTTGACGTTTGTTGCTTCCAGGCCTTTTTTGCCCTGAACAACATCAAAACTTACAGATTGGCCCTCTTTTAACGTCTTAAAGCCGCTGGCCTGAATTGCACTGAAATGTACAAACACATCCGCGCCGTCTTCTTGCGAAATGAATCCAAAGCCTTTGCTTTCGTTAAACCACTTTACTTTACCTTCTGGCATAGTTCTAATCCTCCTTTCTTAATATTTCGAAAAGTCGAATCAACACGATGACAGAACTAAAAAGCCACCAAGACTCTAAAGTACCAGTGGCTACCTATGTGCTTCAAAACGTCTGAATTCAACTCTTTCCTTCAAATTTTTACTTATAAATACCTGAAGTTGACGAGACATTATGGCAATTTCAAAAAATAGTCAAGCCTTATTTGTACAAATAATAAAATGTACTCAATATTTTTATCTCTGAGCGCCAATATCAGATGTGTTTATTCAGCCAGCCGATCACATCACTGAAGACTTCATCACGGTTAATCTCGTTGAGCATTTCGTGGCGGCCATCCTCATAGAACTTGAGAGTCAAATCGCCAAGGCCCGCGGCTTTCAATGTTTTGTAGACCTGAGTTACACCTTGTGTGCTCGCACCCACCGGGTCTTTCGCGCCCGAAAAAATATAGATCGGCAGGTTCTTCGGTATTTTTGCGATATTTTCTTTTTTATTGATATAGCCGATGCCACCCAGCATGTCGCAAAAAAAACCGGCAGTAAAGACAGTACCGCACAAAGGATCACTGATGTACTTGTCCACTTCGGCGTTATCTCTGGAGAGCCAGTCATAGTCCGTCCTGTTGGGCTTGAAGGCGCCGTTGAAAGCGCCGAACGAAAGCTTGTTCATGATTTCGCTTTTTGCTTTTTTTCCGTGAATCCTCGCATCCATTTTCGCGATGAGCAGACCGATTTTGCCAATTATGCCGGGATCGCCGCCTGTGCCTGAAAGAACAAGCCCGGAGAGTTCATTAGCATAAAGCATTGAATAATGGCGGGAGAGGAAAGATCCCATGCTGTGACCGAATAAGACCAATGTCATTTCCGTCAGTAGAGACTGTGTAATTATTAACTTTCATGTCATTATGTATCTTGCATGTATCCCGCTGGCGGGGGTAGCGACTGTTTATTAATCTGGCGGTAATTTACATCCTATCTATAGATTTGAAATCTTTTATCCACCTCCGTCACTACGTGACACCTCCGCCAGCGGAGGACATGTCACAGCCCCTTAAATATTAATTACTTATCCGCTCTAATGTTTCATATCCTTCATATCGTCCGCTGGTTGTTTAGTACCTGGCTTTTTCGGAATCGGTTTATGAATCATTCTCTTACCCTGTTTTTTCGCGCCCATCATCATGGGCATCATCTTACACATTAACAACGTATCATGCAATCGCTGTAATTGGCAAGTTAGAAGGCGTGAAGAGTAAAAAGTGAAAGGTTTCCGTCCTAACATACCTTTTTCTCTTCACCATTCATACTTCACTTTATTATGAATTCCGGCGTTCCATTATGTTTTATTATCCGGATGTTCATTTAACCAGTCAGCCCATTTACCCCATCGTTCCACACAGCCATCATGCGTTCGCCGATTTCGCGGAATTCGGGGTGCAAGGTTATGTAGCCGGGAATCATTGCCCGTGTTTCAGTTACGGCTTCCGCCATGCGGCTGAAGACAGCCGATACCGTTTTTGCAGGCAAGGAGAGATGCGCAACGGCAAATTGCTCCAGCATTTTGCGCGGCCACCACTTCTTTGTTCCCGCCAGAGTTAGCGCGGGGACGTCATTTGTTATGTAGGCCGTAGTTGTCACCACATCATAAACGGGTGCAAGCGACACAGCGGATCGAGGCTGGTTATAAAGAATGCCGAAATTTTTCAAGTGCGCGTCGCCGTTTCTCACCATGACCGACAGTGCCAATGTCGCAAAGTACTGTTCTCTGGCCGTCATCAGATATTCACCGGAAACGAAATCCCGGATGCTTTTTGCGACACGTTCATAACTGCTGGAGTATTTCCGTGCCGTACCCAGGGCTTGGAGGCTGCACATATCCTCGAAGCCGATGGCGTCACCGTCGGGAGTGACGTCAAACCGGCGCATGATAAAGAGGCCGCCATTTTCCGATAGTTGAAATTCCGGTGTTGGCAGTCCCGCTCGTTTTGCCGCCGTCATACAGAAAAATTCATTGGCGGCAAGGCAAGGGTAATCCGTGCCCCAGGATTTAACGATATAGTCTGATGAAGTTAATGTGCCGCGTTCCGTTGCACTGAGCAAAACTTTTGGTTGAACGCCCGATATGCCGGAACGCAGAGAGTACTTGGCCGCCAGTTCGTGAAAAAGATCTCTGGTGTTCGGATAGGTCAGCAATTCATCCAACGATTCCGGGGATTCCACGCCATGTGGTGAAGCATCACCGGGAAGGGAAAATCTGTTTCTTCCTACCTGATTCCCGCCAGTCACCCGCAGAAGGGAGAGATCGTCCTCGCCGATCACTTTTGCGATAGCCCGGCGTATTGCCTCCAGCAGTGCGCCTTCCGGCAGATTCATCTGGAATATCGGATGCAATTCGCGGCTTGTCCAGCTTGCCAGACGCACTGGCATCGTCAGAGACACCTGTGCATCGCCGCCGGCATCCTGAGCATAGGCAAAAACATACTCCGGCCGCATCTCATCACGGGCAAGAAGACCGGCTTGTCTGTCTGACACCCACACAGCTAATGATGATATCTCCGGCATCAGCTAATCACCTCTTCACGAAGCTCTTCCAGCGTCGGCGGATTTCCTGCCGGCCGGACGCGCAATTCCAGCCCCAGATATTCCAGTATCCGGATCAACTTCCGCACACCGATCTCCGGCACCGTGCCGTTCTCGATTTGTCCGATGGTGGTCCGGCTCATGCCCAGATGTTTCGCCATTTCCGCTTGCGAGATATTAAGGCATTTCCGCGCTTCTCGTATTTGTTTTCCAATATAAAAAAGCATGGATGTATTATATACAATGCATATAAGTATGTCAACAATTAATTGCATCTTTTACAATGCATATTTTCTTATGCATTTATATCATCTGCTATAGAAAGCAGTTGAACATGATTTCCATGCGAATAGAATTTCAGACCTTAGCTCTGAGGGTATCCCAAATATTTTCATTATGCCGTAACAAATTTTATCTCTACGCGCGTCCCGGTTACCGCGGCAATTTTTTCAAGAGTCTTGAGCGTAAACCCATCGTACTCGCCGCTTTCAAGCCGGGAGATAGCCTGCTGGCTGGTGCCCATGAGCTTTGCCAGTTGCAACTGCGACAAGCTTTTCTTTTCGCGCAACTTCGCAATCTTCATCGCCAGCATCAGTGCTTGTCGCTCTTCTTTATAGTGAGCTTTGAATTCCGGGTCTTTCATTTCCTCTTTTAATCTGCTTTGAAATGTACGAACTTTACTTTTTTTCATGTTGTTACTCCTGTCGGAAGATGTCAGCATAGGGTCTCCTAAGATGCGGTCCGTGCTCTTCCAGCAGCGACAGGTACACGGCCACCTTAGCCCGCGACTTCTTATCCAGACTATCCAGGAAATCATCAACAGGCGAATCGCTCCGGGCATTTGTATAGAATAAAAGGTTATACAAGTATACTTCCGATCTAATTTTTTAGATACATCAACATTGATGTATTGTCAAGCTTATTTATTACCCTGGCTGAGCCAAGTCAAAAAGACTTGGCCGAACCGAGTTTGTGCCATCTTGTCACCTCGCGAACGATCAACTTGTCATTCCCCGGCTCGCAGACCGGCGCAGGCCGGTTGACCGGGGAATCCAGTATTTTTTATTTTTCTTCCAAGATGGCAATTTCAGTGTACATCAGTTCTTCGCACGGCGTTTGGGTTTTTCGGGCGCAAAGAGGCTAGTGTATTTTTGATACAGTTCAAATAAAAAAGCTACGCGCTGGGCTTCGGTTGTAAAATTGGTTTTGCCGTAGGCGGCATCCACCGTCTTGTCCAGTTGCTGATGAGCTTTGAGTAAAACCGGCGGCATGGTCAGCGGATCGTAGAGATCGGCCAGCGTTGATTCGGGGAATTGCGCGCGGGCGTCCAGTACAGCTTGCGCGGCAGTTTCAATGGCCTGCTTTTGTTTCCCGGTTGGATTTTCCGGCCACGGGAAATTGTTATAAACTATATTGTTGGAATATCGATAGCGCCCCTCAAGTTTTCCGCAAACTTGACGCATCCATGCCATATGCATAGTTGATTGCAAAACACCGAAATGAAATAAAGTAGCATTGGGTACACTAGAACATGAGTCGCTAACAATGTATTTTTTATCGAAGAAAGCCATTGGCACAAAACGACGATTTTCTGAAGAATGGCGTGGTATTAAAACATAGTCACTTTCCGGTTGACGGATTTCTGCAAAAAGATATGGAACCTCTGCCAGTTTGACGGTTGCTGCTTTTTTACTATCCATGCGAAAGGCTCGAACATTATTTACACGTTCGGAAACAGCAGGCAACGCTCTGATTTCAGAAGGCGAAGCCTCCCTAAGCCACAAACACCAGCGATTTTCGCCGTTTAAAAATTGATGTGCACTGATCAATGGCAGGATAAATTTTCCCACCTCTGGTTCGTTCTTTAAAAATATTTCCTTTTCCTCATCCGTAAATAAAAAATTACCGTCATCAGTTGGTTGGCTGCCTTTGACCATGTTAGGAACTTGACATACTGGACGACTGCGACTCGTTATAATTACATTTTGTGCATCAATTAAGTAAGGACTAATATTATGAGCTATTACTTCATGTGGCGCGGCATTGGGGTCAACATAATCATATAGCCGTTTTATTTTTGCTTCCTGGAGACTAAAACCGATAATCACACAAAACACAGCAGCTTTACCGCGCGCTTCATTTGACCAACGAAATGTTCGGTGAGCAAAATGTATCTTCACACCATTATCAAGAAGCCACTGCCATAAAGCTCCAACCTGTTCCCCTTGCGTAATGGAATTTGTAGAAACAAAAGCAACTTTAATATCTGTGTCCCTGATAAATTGAACTGCCTTAACATACCATGCGCATACATAATCAAGTACGCCATAGTTTTGCAAAGACGCGCAGGCAATCGCCATATCATCATTTTGGTCCTTATTACGCAGGTAAGCACCCACAAATGGCGGATTGCCCATGATGTAACTGACATGCCGGGCGGGCACAACTTCTTCCCAGTCTATGGTGAGCGCATTGCCGCAGACAATCTTCGCGCTTGTTTCCAGCGGAATGCGGGCAAAGTAGAGGCCGAACTCTTCGGAGACCAGCAGGTTCATCTGGTGATCCATCAGCCACAGCGCCACCTGCGCGATTTGCGCGGGGAATTCTTCAATCTCGATGCCGAAGAACTGGTCAACGTTGAGGTTAATCAATCTGTGAATACTAAGTTCGCTTTGGTAGATTTTTGATGCACGCAAAACTTCGAGCTCCAACAGCCTGAGTTCTCGATAGGCGATGACCAGAAAGTTGCCACAGCCGCAGGCGGGGTCGAGAAAATTCAGCATCCTCAGTTTTTTGTGAAACTCCAGCAATCTGTTTTTGTTGTGTTTGACTTTTTCAAATTCTTCCCGAAGCCCGTCCAGAAATAACGGCTTGATCAGTTTGAGAATGTTTTCTTCACTGGTGTAATGAGCGCCCAGGTTGCGCCGTGCCTGTTTGTCCATAATGGATTGAAAAAGTGAGCCGAAAATGGCGGGCGAAATTCTGCTCCAGTCCAGCGCGCAACAATCCAACAGCGCCTGCCGCATGGCGGAGTCAAAACCGGCTGTCGGCAGCATCTCTTCAAAGAGTTTGCCGTTGATATAATTAAAAGCGGCAAGCTGTTCGTCGAGATTTTTCAGGCGCTTTTCCGGTGATGTGTTCAAGACCTGAAACAAGGTGCTTAAATGATGGCCGAGGTCCGAGCCATCCTCGTTTGTGCGCTCTTCAATATAATCTTTGAACTGCTGGCGTTCGAATATTCCGGTGTCTTCCGCAAACAGACAAAACAATAAACGAACCAGATACAACTCCAGAGAATGCCCGCTGTAACCTACATCCTTCATCTGGTCGTGGAGTTTGCCCATCTGTTCCGCGGCTTTGATGTTGACGGGGTCCTGCTCCTGAATTTTGTGGGTCTGGTAACCGGCGATGAAACCAAACAGACGGACGTTTTTGTGCAAGTCCTTCAGATCAAATTCATTTTGTGTGTCTTCCTCCAGATCGTAAAGACGCACACGGGCGAAATCGGAAACAATGACGTATTGGGGCAGGTCACGCTCGCTGATGCCGGGAAAATAATCCAGCGCCTGCGAGTAGGCCGAATCCAAACTTTTTCCGCGTGATTTGTGCTCGACAATCAGGACGCCTTTCCAGAACAAATCAATGTAGCCGAACTTTTCGCCCAGCTTTTTGACCGGTTCTTCAAAAGTGGCGACGCGGCGGCGGGGAACGCCATAAATATTGAAAAAACCATCCCAGAAGGTTTTGGCTTCGGCATTTTCGGAGGTTTCGTTCTGCCATTCCTTGGAAAATGCAAGTGCGCGTGTTTTAATTTCGTTCCAGCTAAGCGGCATTGGCTCCCTTATTCTGCATCAGTTTAAAGTAAGGCTTTTTGTGAGGGTTGTTAATGCTAGCTAAGTAGATAACTCTTTTAGTTAAATTTGTAAATAATAAAGATATGCAATGACAGGCTGTGGAGTAAGCGGGCGAATATGGATGCCCCTATTGACATTAATGAGAGCATCCATATATTAAAGATGTAAAGGTGCTGCAACGCGAAAGGCTTGAATTATTTCTCAGGGATATGAAAAAAGTTCAATCATTTCACTGGGAGGTAAGAAGAAAAGCATTTCGACATATTTGTTGCAATCATGAACTGCCCGAAAGGACAGTATTTAATAGGCTGATTACAGCCTAAGAAGAAGCAAGCATTGCAGTGCTCTTTGATATTGTTCAAGTTTTTTTGAAAGATATGCATATAAGAGATTATGCAATCGAGATTCTGCGATGCACGTATTGCGTCTATTCTACTGGAAGTTAACAAATATTAACACACAGAGTCTTAGTGGTGATTATCACCCTTAAAAGACCAAGAATTCAAATGATGGACTCCAGTAAAAGACAAGACGGCATATGCGGATCTCGTTAGCCCCTCGACAAAGATATACTTCTTCGAGGGGCTTTCATTTATTTTTCTTCAGGTCTTCAACTAATTGGCCCAAGAGTTTTAACTGTTCTTCTTGAATTGAAATTAATTCTCTCCACTGTTCCTGCTTTAGCGAGTCAACTTTCTCATGAAGAGCAATTATTTCCAGTTCCGCCTTCAAATTGACTTCATAGTCGTGTTCCGCGCTTAGTCTATCCTTATAGGCCTGCCGGTTTTGAGACATCATAATAATCGGCGCTTGAATGGCAGCAAGCATGGATAAAATAAGATTTAGAAAGATGTATGGATATGGATCAAACGAACCGCTGTGAAGTTTAATCAGGATGAATGAATTCAGGATAAACAATGCGCTGTCGCCTCATTTCAGCCGCTTGATTCAGTTTCTTCACTTGTCGAAATCCTGCCACGTAATGACGACTATAAAAGCAAGAAGTACCGCGTAAATTACGCCGAGAGTAGCAAATATAAATCCGGCAATATCGTTATGAAGCTTGCATTTGAAAGGATTATGGATCAATATCTGACCTTTTATTTATTACAAACAGTTTTTGAAATTATGAGTAAATATTAGCTCAATCTTTGAGATTGAATTAAAATCCACCGGTTCGATATGGACATCTTCGTCTCCTGCAAAGATAATCCTTATTCAGTCTGCCGCGGCAAGTATTCCTTGTAACACCATTGACCGGAGTGCGCTTCTTACCCGGCGGCGTTCTTGATATGTCAATGCTGGAAGAAGATCGCTTAATCGTGTGCTTCCATCGGCATAGCGCAGCATCGTTGCGGCCAAAGCGCCCAGAGACAGCACACGTCCCTGCCGTAAAGTATAAACGAGACAACCGTCTTTTTTCTTTGGCGCCCTTCCCTTCCGCAATGAGTCCGGGTCCCAATGAAATACCCGCCATGTAACACCCTCCGCCAGTCTCAACGGTTCAGCCGGAATACGGGAGGGAACCGATTTCTGAACGGAAGCCGGGTAATCGCTGGCCAGGAAGATGAGGGCGTGAGCATTGATACCACAGCGCAGCTGCGGCACGCGTGAATCAGCATTTTTCACCAAACGGGAAATCATCCCTGCTTGCCAATCCTTCCCCGAACATGGTTTGTATTCACAGCGCACAGGAAGATCGCTCTCTTTTTCAGTTTTAATCAACCGTATGCCATATGCCTGCGGTTGCCGCCAAATGGCCGAGCCTTTCTGAAGTTCAAATATTCCGCAAGACACGGTCGTCTTGGGTCCAGCCACCTCATTCAGAAAGGAGATTGTCGAGGCCGCCTGCGCCCGCGTCTCACCGGGGAAACCTAGAAAACACTGAAGATTAAGACCGATGCCCGCATCTTGACATGCCTTGATCACTCTCCTTGCCTGTGGAACAGTTCCTCCTTTATTCATTTTGCGGAGGACCTCGCCGGAACCCGACTCGAGCCCGAAGATAAGATTTCGGGCGCCTGTCTTCGCGAGCCGATGCGCCCATTCCGGGCGTGGAAGCGCATCCCAGCGTGCTTCCGCCTGCCACATAGCGCCTTGAGGAAGCACACTGGCACCCGTGGCCAGGCTCTTTACAAACGAACGCGGCAAGGCGTCATCTCCAAAGTTGAAGAGCCTTGCCCCATGGCGTCTCATAAGCATCGCAAGATCAGCGATCACCTGCCGGGCCGGCCTGACGCGGAATCCATCCCGAAAAGCCGGAGAAACAGCACAAAAGGCACAGCGTCCCCAATAGCATCCGCGCGACGCGGAAAGGGTAAGGACAGGCTCAGGAGAAAAATACCGTTCCAGGGGAAGTCCGCTATAGTCCGGGCATGGAAGGTTAGCCATTGTCCTGGGCCGCGAAACCGGACTCCAAGCTGATTTTTGCCCGGTTCGTCCCGGAGGCAGAACAACATTCGGAATGCCTTCCAAGTTTATACCCTGTATATGTCTGGTCACAATATCGTGCAGCGGCGCTTCACCTTCTCCCGGGACAAAGGCGTCAACATACCGCCAGAGTTTGTTTTGAACCGTGATATCTTCTCCCCACAGGCTTACGATCTGACCTCCGAGAACAACCAATGTATCAGGCAGGATTTTTTTGCATTCGGCAGCAAGGGTAAGTGCCGGAACAATTTGATCAAGATAGGTCACCGAGATTCCTACGATCTTTGGTTTGAACCGGGAAAGCCTTGGCGCAAAAATCTCACGGCTGAAGGCAATAAACGGATTACTTGCAGAGCGGAAAATCTCACGGACGATTTCCCGGCTGGAATCAAGACGGCAAGCAGACCAGAAGCGTCCCCATTCCAAACGGGAGGGATGATAAATGGCCGATACCAGCGCAAGCGCACCTTCAATAGCATTCATTGCCGGAGCGTAATCCTTCGCGGAAAAAAACGCCGGAGAGCGCATCACATCAATAGCTTTATTCAGATGATCAACGGCAGAGGTTCCGCGCAGGACGCCATCGGCGAGCGCCAAGTATTTATCCGATTCCTTTGTATTGAGTGCCGGACATCGATCTAACCGTGCAAGGGAACGCTTGGCCCGAATGAGCCAGGCGTGTTGCCGCTTCGGATTGAGCAGATACTCCCAGGCGTCCAGATTCAAATCCCAGAGTTTAATCCCAATGCCGCAATCCTGTATGGCCGCGGCAAGACTTGGCAACCCGGCGCCAGGTTGTGTTGAATCGGCAAACGGCGGGAAAAGGAGGAGCAATCTCAAGTCGCGCATGATAACCGGTAGAGGCAGTGAGGATTTCCGTGAGGACGTCCGGTCAGGGCAACGGACATAAAAGTGCATCCGCCGCGGCATACCTCGCCGTAATCACACCCTTTGCAGGAATCATGTAGTTGGGATGGGTCGAAACATCGCGTATAGGCGAAGGCCCCCGGCGCTTCCCAAATTTCTCTTAGCGGCCGTTCGAGAACGTTGCCTTCGACGTATTTTTCAGATTGCAGGGAGAGACATCCTTTGACATTGCCGTTTGCCTCGATTCCGATGGTCAGGAATCCGGCTGAACAGCCGCACCAGAAGGGCAAAGGATTATCAGGTCCCTTGCGTCGCAGCGATGGTTCCAATTCCGTGTAATAGCCGACGTTGTCGCCTACGGCAATATACATTCGGCTTCGTTCCTTCGTGGCCGATAACCATTCGGCAAATGGGCGCAGTTCTGAAGCATCCAGAATGAGATCTCTGCGCTCACTCATTCGGCCCATGGGCGCCGAAAGCTGAACGAGCCAGGTTTTTACGCCCAGATTCTCGAGTTGGTCATGCATGGCCTCCAGCTCGCCGCGATTCATCCGGTTTACATGAGTAATGGCATGAGTGCGTATTCCTGCCGCAGACGCCAGCCGCAGCGCACTCACCGCCGCGTTGAAACAACCCTTTTTTGCACGAATAAAATCATGAGTATTTTGGAGCCCGTCGATGGAAATCGCCAGGATGGATACACCATTCTCTACCATGGTTTTCACCACGGATTCCCTGATGAGGAGACCATTACTGATCATGCCCACATCTACATTGCGACTTTTGATTTTACCGGCAAGCTGCGGCCAATCGGCGCGCAGAAGAGCTTCCCCGCCGGAGAGGGCCACATATTTACATCCCAAATCCGCCAGTTCATCCGCTAACTGCAAGGCGCGTTCAGTCGTCAGTTCAACGCCGCGACTCGCAACCGGACCGAGGCCCGATGCACAGTGAATGCACTGCAAATTACAACGGGAAGTGATCTCCCACACACAAGTATGCGGATACACCCCGATCGATTCAAAAAGTGTGCGCAATAATTTCCTCCGCCTGACGTTAGGCGATCTGGTCCTCTAAGCTACGCCGATTCCGCCGCCGCCACCACCGGTGTTGTAAGCTACCTCACCGCTGAGCGCTTCCAGCAATCGGGTGCGAAGAGAGGTTTCCTTTATGTGAAGCTTTAGCTCTCTGCTGATAGCGGCCTTGATATCCGCACACTTATGAATGGTCGCGAACTGCCCTTTGCCTTTGGGTTTGGAAATTACTGCTTTGCTAGACTTGACACCCATGGTTTCTTTCCTCCTTTGGCACTATATTTTGATATTCGATGGGACATTGTTTGACAGGATATTAATTTCTTGAAGAAACTTATAAGAAAGTTTCGTTTGTATGTCAATTATTTTTTCAAGCTGTTTGGATAATAATTTAAAATTTAAGAGTGTCTCTCTTCCCCCGATAATCCTCTTCAATGACGGGCCATACATTGTGAGGGGCATACACTCCGTAAGCCAGGGACTGCAATGCCTTGGCGGGTACGGGTACTGCGACGAATTTCCCCTGGAGCAATTCTACCGCGATGTCCGCATCCACCCCATTCACGAAGGAACCAGCGGCATAGAGGGAATGGATCTGCTGGGCCGTAAGGTGACCATGCAAAAGGGCAAGGCCTTCACCTGTTTGCTGGAAGAAATAAACAAGACCATACTGGCCGCCACGGAAGATTCCGAACTGATGCCTTTGGCCAAGGAACTTATTGGAGCAGTCGAAAACCTGAAGAAGGTGACCGCGCACCTGGTATTCTTTATCTGGAAGGAAAGCTTCGCACCTCTGGAACGGGGATCAATGGGCACAACCATCGCGCCCAGCAATAGCGCCGCGGATAGGCAGTAGAGAAACTCCGGATGATTTCTCATCACAATGGCAAAAGTGTCGCCCTCGCCTATTCCGGCTTTGATGAGAGATCGCGAAATCCTGTTGGTATTTTCAAAAGTCCGGCGTAAGTTATGCGCTCGTCACTTCCATCATCGTTGACAATAATCAATGCTGTCTTATCCGGTTCCTTAATCTTCAACCACAGTGATTTAAACAAAGGAAATTCTTTTAATTCATTGGACATTTTTTACTCTCTCATTTTATTGTTATTAAAATTAATAAATAAGACTTCTCACATACGTTCGAAGTGACATGGCGTCGCGTCAATCAAGTAATGTCATTTCGACCGCAGGGAGAAATCTAAGATTTCTCAGACGTGAATATTCCTTCGAAGTGACATAGCGTTACTCAAGATGCTTTTACTTTGCCGGCGCTTCCAGTATGTGAATGCACATAGCTGCTTCCTCAACTCCGATATTGCCTCCGCCGTTTTCCGCTAATCCCATACGCGCACCTTGCACCTGTCTCTTTCCAGCATCATTCCTTAATTGGGTTACGATTTCATGGATTTGAGAAAGTCCGGAAGCTCCAATGGGATGGCCTTTACACTCCAGACCTCCGCTGGTGTTAATAGGTTTTTCACCTCCTAACTTTGTCGCTCCGGATTCAGCATAGGGGCCTCCCTCTCCCATCAGACAAAATCCCATGGATTCTGTCTGATGCAACTCTCCCCATGCCGTGGCATCATGAACCTCGGCCAGGCTGATATCTTTTGGATCGACTCCTGCCATATCATAAGCCTTTTTTGCCAGGCGTTCGCCGATATCCGGATCATCAATATCTCTGTCTCTACCCGTTCCCATGACAGAGGCCAGGATTTTAACCGGCCTGGCGTTTTTTAATTTCTTCAAATAACTCTCTGAACAAACAATGACCGCCGCCGCACCATCTCCAACCGGGGCACACATAGCTCTGGTTAAAGGATAGGAAATCGGTCTGTCTGCTAAAACTTCTTCAACCGTCATGTTTGTTTGGTACTGGGCAAGAGGATTGAGAGACGCGTGCCAGTGGTTTTTAGCGCAAACCACGGCCATTTGACGCTGTGTGGAACCAAAACGGGTCATATGCCACCGGGCACCCATCGCATAGGCGTCCATGAAGACGCTGTGTCCCTCTCCGGGCGAGGGCTGTCCTTCGGGTATTTCGATTTTTACGCGACGGGTGAGTTCTTCATACAACTTTATTTGATCTTCATATCCCTCCGTATCCATACAATACGCATAAGCTCCCAGCGACAAGGCTTTATCCGGATGGGATATTTTTTCTGAACCAATAGCCAGCGCCACATCATACATTCCTGCACGCACACCGGTATACGCCAGATGCAGGGCAGTAGAGCCGCCGGCACAGGCATTTTCAACATTGGTTACAGGAATGTTTCCAATTCCCATACTCCTTAAAGTTACTTCCCCTCTAATGGAATGCTGGTTGGAAAAAAGTCCCCAGAAGGTATTGGAAAAATAAGCTGTTTCTATATCTTCTTTGCCTAACCCGGCATCTTTCAAAACCAGATCTATAGCTTCATGGGCCATGCCCCTGACTGTTTTATCAGGATATTTATTAAATCTGATCATTCCGACACCAATAACATACACATTATTCATTGTTGTTTCTCCTAAATTTTAAAATCCGTACTCAGATGATGTTCAAAAAGCGCCAGCCTGTTGATCTGGTTTGTGCCTTCGTATATCTGCGTCAGACGCGAGTCGCGCCAGGCACGCTCGACTCCGTGCGCATGCAGGTAGCCATGATCACCCATGAGTTCCATCGCCTGGTTGCAGACTTTAAACGAGCGTAGCGGGAGGCCATCACGCCTTGAGCCGAAACACATAGATAAGATAGGAAAAGTTCTTCGACGTTCGCCAGAGGCGGTTGGTTTACGTGGTGCCCTATGGGACGGCAGAACCTTATCGGCGTATATTCAAAATGAAT
>JQDQ01000139.1 GCA_000747625.2 Smithella sp. SCADC | reverse complement strand
CACTAGGGTGTTCGCTTTACTGATAAATTTTATCCGGATAATTACGGAGAAAACATGGAATTATTTCTCATCATAATAATTATAGTCCTGATGATTGCCGGTTTCGTCTTGTTATACTGGCGAGGATCGAGCGGCTCTCTTGATTTTGCGAATCTTGTGAGCAGGCTGGATAATCTGCGGGATTTTCAGGAGCGAACCGATCGCTCGGTGCGTGAAGAAATCGCGCGTTCGCGGGCGGAGGTGCAGGTACAGGCACAGCAGGAGCGAACTGAGCTGGCCCAGTCATTTAAATCATTCGAGGGTTCGGTGCAGATGCGTCTTTCTGAACTGACCGCTGCCACTGAAAAGAAAATAGAAGCTGTCCGGCTGGTTGTTGATGAGAAGCTCAGGCAGATTCAGGAAGATAATACCCGCCAGCTCGAACTGATGCGCGAAACGGTCAATGAAAAACTGCACAATACTCTGGAAACCAGATTAGGAGAAGCTTTCAAACTGGTGAGTGATCGGCTGGAACTGGTGCATCAGGGATTAGGCGACATGCGCAATCTGGCCGCCGATGTCGGCAATTTGCAAAAGGTGCTGACCAATGTCAAGGTGCGCGGTACCTGGGGAGAGGTGCAATTAGGCGCGCTTCTGGAAGAAATCCTTTCTCCTGAACAATATTTAAAGAATGTTAAGATACATGAAAATGGGAGCGATTTTGTCGAATTCGCCATCAAGCTTCCCGGTCAGAGCGATTCGCCCGCTGATTCTGTGCTGATTCCGGTGGATGCGAAATTTCCGGTGGAAGATTATCAGCGCCTGCTGGACGCGCAGGAACGGGCGGATGCCGTCGCAGTGGACAACGCTGTCCGTCAGCTTGAGGCAAGCATTAAAAAAGCCGCTAAAGATATCTCTCAGAAATATCTCGCGCCGCCCAAAACGACTGATTTCGGCATTATGTTTCTGCCTTCGGAAGGGCTCTACGCCGAGGTCATCCGCCGTACAGCTTTGGTTGCCGTCCTGCAGCGG
Organism: Smithella sp. SCADC; assembly: GCA_000747625.2. Classification (GTDB taxonomy): domain Bacteria; phylum Desulfobacterota; class Syntrophia; order Syntrophales; family Smithellaceae; genus Smithella. Next base: position 4,837 of record JQDQ01000139.1, on the reverse strand, counting down.
GAACATCATATCGTTGTGACCGGTCCTACCACTTTTGCGGCGCTTTTAAACAGTCTGCAGATGGGTTTCCGCACGCTGGCCATTCAGAAACGTTCCAGTGAAGTCTGGAAAGTGCTGGGTGAAGTTAAAACAGCGTTCGGCAGATTTGGCGACACACTGGATGCTGTGCATAAGCGGCTGGAACAAGCCGCCAGCTCCGTGGATGATGCGCGAAAAAAATCAAAAACTATTCAGAATAAATTGCGCGATGTGGAAGTACTTCCCGGCACATCTGCCGGGATTATTCTTGAGGATAAAATACCTGCCGGGGAAGATCTTTAACCGGAAATTTATGTTCTTCAAGGCAGAAGCTCATTAGTAAATGGCTATAGTTTATTCATTACCTGGCAAGAGCAATTGTTTGTTTATGAGGGAAAAATGGAACAAGTAGCCGAACGTAAAAAAAAATTTTAAATGGAGGTGTGTATGTCAAAAAGTATTTTCAGGATAGTTTTGGTTTCATTTTTTTGTTTATTACTTGGCTCGACAGTTTTTGCCGCTGAACCGGTAAAGATCGGTGCGCTGTTTTCTGTGTCCGGTCCGGCATCATTTCTCGGTGAGCCGGAGCGCAATACCGCGGAAATGATGGTGGCCCGGATAAACAAAGCGGGCGGAATAAAGGGGCGTAAACTGGAACTTGTCGTCTATGATACTCAGGGCGATGCGACCAAGGCTGTACAGGGCGTCAATAAGTTAATTAAAGATGATAAAGTAGTGGCTATAATCGGACCCAGCACGACCGGTGACAGTATGGCAGTAATCCCCGTGGTTGAAAAGGCGGGAATACCCCTCGTTTCGTGCGCGGCGGGTATTAAAATAACCGATCCGGTGAAGAAATGGGTATTCAAGACGGCGCAAAACGACGTTCTCGCCGTAATGAAAATTTACAAGCATCTGCAGAAACAGAAAATCTCCAGGATAGCAATACTCACCGTATCGGATGGTTTCGGATCGTCAGGCCGAGAACAGCTTAAATTACAGTCCAAAGAATTCGGCATGAAGATAATTTCAGATGAAACGTACGGTCCGAAAGATGATGACATGACTGTTCAACTGACAAAAATACGCGACAGCGAAGCCCAGGCGATTATTTGCTGGGGAACCAATCCCGGTCCGGCCAAAGTTGCCAGAAACGTCAAGCAGCTGGGAATAAAACTTCCTCTGTATATGAGCCACGGCGTGTCCTCCAGGAAATTTATTGAGCTTGCCGGTGAGGGAGCGGAAGGGATTATCCTCCCGTCAGGGCGTGTCGTAGTTGCCGATCAGCTGCCCAAATCAGATCCGCAGAAGAAAGCGCTGATGAACTATGTGAATGAGTACAGGAAAAATTACAAAGCGGAAGGTGATCATTTCGGCGGCCATGCCTTTGATGCAATCATGCTGTTGAAGGGTGCCATGGAAAAAGGAGGGTTTGCTCCCGCGGCGATTCGTGATCAACTGGAGAAAACTAAAAAGTTTGCGGGTATCGGCGGAACCTTTACGTATTCTCCGCAGGACCATGCGGGTCTTACCAGCGAAGCTTTTGTTCTGGTCAAGATTGAGAAAGGCGATTGGAAGTTAATAAAATAATCAGTAACGCTGTGTCAGCGGTGCGGGTGATAAAGTCATCCGCACCGCGTTAATATTTATCGAATAATGGATAACTCCCGGCAATTATTTCAATACATTTTATCCGGTCTTTCTAACGGCGCCATTTATGCCTTGATCGGGTTTGGCTTTGCCATGATTTATAATGCCACCGGCATCATAAATTTCGCGCAGGGCGAGTTTGTGATGCTCGGAGGCATATTGACGGTTTTTTTTCTCACCGTTTTAAAACTGCCGATCATACCGGCAATAATTCTGGCCGTTGCTATTTCGACAATAGTCGGCGTTTGTTTTGAACGTCTTGCTATCAGGCCTCTGCGGAACGCAAAGCCGCTTAGTCTGATTATTATTACTATCGGCGCCAGCATTTTTATCCGCGGGGCAGCGATGATTATCTGGGGAAAAGATACTCATGCTTTGCCTGCTTTCTCCGGCAGCGATCCTATTTATATCGCCGGCGCAACTATTCTTCCCCAGCATCTTTGGATTTTTGCCGTAACTGTTTTAACCATTATTGCCGGCAGAATATTTTTTAATTACAGCATTGCCGGTAAGGCCATGCGTGCCTGCGCTTATAATTCGCAGGCGGCCGGATTAGTCGGCATCAATGTTAAAAATATGGTTTTGCTATCGTTTGCCATCAGTTCGGCTATCGGTTCCCTGGCCGGAATAATTATCGCGCCGCTGACCATGACTTCCTATGATGTCGGCGTCATGCTCGGTCTGAAAGGTTTTTGCGCGGTGATTATCGGCGGAATGAGCAGCGGTTTGAGTACTGTGATGGGAGGACTTTTGCTCGGTTTATTGGAATCTTTAGGCGCCGGTTATATCTCTGCCAGCTACAAAGACGCAATTGCCTTTATCATTTTGCTGTTAATACTCTTTATCCGGCCGGAAGGATTGTTTACGAAAAAAGAGACGGAAAGGTTTTAACTTAAGAAATTCTGTAATTTTCAGCCCCAAAATAATTTGAGCCTGAAAGAAATTAAATATCATGACGGAAAAAAAGCAACAAATACTTATTTTTTTAATTTTCGCGGCAGCAGTGCTCACTGCGCCGTTTTTTTTAAAAGGTAATTATCTTTTAAATGTGCTTGTTTTTGTCGGCATCAATACAATGCTGGCCGTGGGTCTAAATCTCCTGATGGGATATGCCGGGCAGATATCACTGGGACACGCCGCCTTTTTCGGCATGGGAGCTTATATTTCCGGTATAATCACAACCAGATTTCCGGTAGATCCCTTTCTGATAATTATTCTTGCTGCTTTTTGTGCCGGAACCCTGGCTTTTGTTATCGGCTTTCCTATTTTAAAACTTAAGGGACATTATCTGGCAATGGCTACGCTTGGCTTCGGCATCATCATGTATATCATTTTCAACGAAACCGTTGATTTTACCGGAGGACCTTCAGGATTATCCGGAATACCGAATCTTCATATCGGCTCTCTGATTTTTGACAATGATTGGAACAATTATTATCTGGTCTGGGTTTTTACTTTGGCCGTAATGTTATTATCCATCAATTTATTCCAATCCAGAATCGGCCGCGCGCTGAGGGCCATTCATGATTCGGAAGTGGCGGCCCGTGTCATGGGAGTTAACGCCCGAATTCTTAAGGTGCAGATTTTTACTGTTTCCGCCGTTCTTTCCGCGATAGCCGGAAGCCTCTATGCCCATATCATGACTTTTATCGCTCCGGCGTCATTCGGATTCAATTTTTCCGTTGAACTGCTCACGATGGTGGTTATTGGCGGTCTGGGCAGTATTTACGGCTCATTTCTGGGTGCGGCAATTCTGACAATGCTGCCGGAGTTTCTGCGCGTTTTTCAGGATTTTGATATCGTTGTTTATGGATTGATGTTAATTTTAATGACGATGTTCATGCCCGGTGGTCTTGTCAGCGGCATTGAGAAATTGGCAGAGTTTGCCACCGCGAAAATGAAGAGAAAAAAGGACAAAAATGCTCAGGCTTAGCGGCATAACCAAAATGTTCGGCGGACTTACCGCTCTGGAAGATGTTTCTTTTTGTGTGGAGGACGGTTCGATAACCGGCGTCATCGGCCCTAACGGTGCGGGAAAGACCACGCTTTTTAATATTGTAACCGGTCTTTATACCCAGACAGCGGGAGAAGTTTATCTGGGCGAGAAAAAAATTTCTTTTTTGAAGACGGAGGAACTGGCAGGACTTGGTCTGGTGCGCACGTTTCAGAATGTGGAGTTATTCGGCCAGATGACCGTGCTGGAAAATGTCATGGTTGGACTGCACACCGGGAGTAAGAGCGGTATTTTTTCATGTGCCTTTAAATTGCCCGGCCATATTAAAGAAGAAAAATATATCCGCGAGAAAAGTATGGAGTGGCTGAAATTTACCGGTATGGCTGATCTGGCCGATATGAAGGCCGGTAATTTGCCTTTTGGTAAGGGAAGACTGCTGGAAATTTCCCGGGCGTTGGCTGCCCGGCCGCGGGTTATTCTGATGGACGAACCGGCTGCCGGTTTAAACAGCCGGGAAACAGCCGAATTGGCCTTACTCATCCGCAAAATAAGAAAATCGGGCGTAACAGTAACGCTTGTGGAGCATGATATGGATCTGGTGATGGATATTTGTGATTCGATCGTTGTTTTAAATCTGGGGAAAAAACTGGCCGAAGGAACGCCGCGGCAGATTCAGGAAAATCCGGCGGTGATCTCCGCCTATTTGGGTGAAGGCTAATGACGGCTTCTTAAAATTGCCATATACGGCGTTGCGCTATGGTCTTTCCCGGCCTTCGCCGGGACAGGCTTGCGGCGTACGGAAATAGTACGTCTCATTCCTCATCCCAGGCGCGCCTTGTCTCTGACAATTTTTCTAAAGCCGTTGAATGAAAATGAAAGAATATGCTGAAAATTAAAAACATCAACACGTATTATGGGCAGGCGCAGGCGTTGAAAAATGTTTCTCTGCATTTGACGGAAGGGGAAATAGTCACTCTTATCGGGGCCAATGGAGCCGGCAAGACAACACTTCTTAATTCTTTGTCCGGCGTAGTGCCTCCCCGCAGCGGAGAGATTTTGTTTAACGATCTTCCAATAAATAATCTTGCCGTGCACCAGATTGTCCGGATGGGCATTTCCCAGGTTCCAGAGGGCAGACAGGTCTTCAAACCCATTTCAGTAGAGGATAATCTGGAACTCGGCGCTTATCTGCATCATAAAATGCTGGGTGGTGGT
>JQDQ01000138.1 GCA_000747625.2 Smithella sp. SCADC | reverse complement strand
GCGGAAACTTCCCTTCCTAGTCGAGTAGGCCCGGGGAACTTCCCCCCGAGCCGCTCACGGAACCGTACGTGACAGTCTCCCGTCATACGGCTCTTGTCATCAAATCTTAGGGCTTATAGCCCAGCTGCCATTGGTAGAACAAGTTAGGTGAGCTTTTTACTAAGCGATCTAACCAGATAAAGGCTTGTCTTCGACTCCGGTGTAGTCCCTTGTATCTTCTCTTTGCCCAATCCACTAGCATGAGATTCACATAATTCAGACCTTTAGATCGTGCTTCATTTCTGTTGAACAAAATGAAATAATTCGCCCAACCCCGGATCACTGGGTTCATTCTTTTCGCCATTTCTTCTGGCGTCCAGAGTTTCCCCATCTTTCGAAATCCCCTGATTTTGTCCCTGAATTGCCGTGCAGATGCGTTGCTGACCGCGGGAGTGAAGGCATGAAACCAATTCCCTTGTCTAGACTTGACCCAGCGCATCCGAAACGTATAGCCCAGGAAATCAAAACTTTCATGCTCTTGTCGCGGACTGTTGGTTTCTTTGCGACAGTAAACAATTCGAGTCTTTTCCGGGTGTAATTCCAGCTTGCAAGCGGTCATTCTTTTCTTAAGCTGGCCAAGTAGTTGTTCGGCCTCCTCTTTGCTTCGGCAGTGGATGACAGCATCATCCGCATATCTTGCCCACGGATTTCCCGGGTTCTGGGTAACCATCCAGCGATCAAACGCATAGTGCATAAACAGGTTTGCTAACACCGGCGAGATGACTCCCCCTTGCGGGGTTCCGGAAGTCCTTTTCCTAACTGTTCCATCCGGCATAATCATATCTGCCTTCAGGAATCGTTCGATGTACAGGATCATCCATTTGCTGTCGGTGTGCTTGCGCACCACCTGCATCATCAGGTCGTGATCAATATTGTCGAAGAGTCCAACAATATCAAATTCCAGTACCCAATTCATTTTCCAGCACCGCTCGCGGGTTACCCGCACCGCATCGATTGCTGATTTGTTCGGCCGATATCCATAAGAGTCCTCATGAAACATCGGTTCCACCAGCGGTTCAAAACACATACGGACCACCATTTGGGCTGTCCGGTCGGCAATCGTTGGAATGCCGAGCAATCGCTTTTTGCCGTTCTTCTTGGGAATTTCCACGCCTTTGACCGGTTTTGGGAAGTAGCTTCCCGACACCATCCGGTTCCAGAGTTTGTACAGGTTGTTCTTCAACTCCTTTTCGAAGCTTGCAAAGTCTTCACCATCGATACCAGGTGCCCCATGATTCGCTTTGACGCGTTTGTAGGCTTCCAGCACCAACTGTTGTGAGATCTCAAACGATTTCCCTTCTTTCATCAAGTCCTCCCATTTCTGGTTGTTTAATTCCGAAGTTAAGATGACTGGATCCCTTCGCTCCACGGCCATTACGGCCGCTTCATCACTACTACGAATCCATCCGCACCTGTGTCTTGCTTCGCTACTCTCATCCTCGTCGTGTTTGCGCTTGGATTTCTCGCTTGTCATCAAGACGACAGGTTTCTCCTGTTCCTTGCCAAAGCCTGTGCCTTGCTCCTGCAGCTTTTACGCCGGCGGCCATCTGGTCAGTAATCAGGTTTCCTCCAAACTTTTCCCGATGATCCGACAAAATCTTCGGTTCCGACCTGCATTTGTAAAGTGTATCGACGTTTCATCAGCTGTTCACTCTCGTTCAGCTTCAAGGCACTTACCTGACCGGTTCTTCCGGCCCTTTTTCCTCTGCGCTCAGCACCATGGCTTTGGACCACAGCACCCAGAGGTGGTTTGAAACCAGCACCTGAATGCCGATTTCGGAGGGCCTGCCTCCATCTTTGACAAAGCATTGTTCAGTTGCTTGTCCCATCACCTTCCTTTCGTTGCAACTGTCCTTTCAGGACACACTGTCGGAGCACT
>JQDQ01000137.1 GCA_000747625.2 Smithella sp. SCADC | reverse complement strand
CTTTTTTTGCCGAGAGAGTGACGAAGTTTAGTAATCCGAGCGGGTTATTGGATTCCCGTTGGCGGTTCGATCCCCGATTCCGAGCGCAAGCGAGGAAAAGGGGCCAGGACCGACGAAAAGTCCCGGTTCGTCGGGGCGGATTCGGACCAGCAAACTTCCCGGAAAAACCTCTCAAGGGTTATCAAGAAAAGGGAACCGTACCGTAAACCGACACAGGTGGGTGGGCGTGAAAACGCCAAGGTGAACGGATGAAAGTTCGTGAAGGAACTAGGCAAACAAGTATGCGTAACTTCGGAATATGCATTCCCCGTATAGCGCAAGCTTTTACGGGGCGCAGCGAAAGACTCTCAGGCGGCTGTTTATCAAAAACACAGGTCCCTGCTAAACTCGCAAGAGGAAATATAGGGGCTGAGACCTGACCAGTGCCCGTGTGTCAAAACTGGCGGTGGTATTGTCGCAAGACGGTATCGCTAACCGGTCTAAGCTACGGGTGAACGTCCGCGGTAACTCTGACCGTGTTAAAGTAGCGTAGTCCCTTGTCGCGTAAGTTGCGACCCGCATGAAAGGTATAACGACCTGAGAACTGTCTCCACGAATTATCCGGTGAAAATGTAATGGAAGTGAAGATACTTCCTACCTGCGGCTAGACGGAAAGACCCCGGGAGCTTTACTGCAGGGTGATATTGGGTTTTGGATTTTGATGCGTAGCATAGTGGTGAGGCGTTGAGATCTCGTTTTCGGACGGGGTGGAGCCGACAGTGAAATAGCCATCTTCAATATTCATCATCCTAATCCTAAGGGTGACAGTGTCACTTGGGCAGTTTAAGTGGGGCGCTTGCCTCCTAAAAAGTAACGGAGGCGTTTAAAGGTCAGCTAAGCACGGATGGAAATCGTGCGTGTCGCGTAAAGGCAAAAGCTGGCTTGACTGCAAGGCGGATGTGCCGCGCAGGCGCGAAAGCGGAACTTAGTGAACCGATGCTGGTTATTAGAATCGGCAGAGATTATCAAACAAAAGTTACCCCGGGGATAACAGGCTGGTACGACCCACGAGTCCATATCAACGGTCGTGTTCGGCACCTCGATGTCGGCTCATCATAGCGCGGGGGTGGAGAAGCTCCCAAGCGTCCGGCTGTTCGCCGGTTAAAATGGTACGTGAGCTGGGTTCAGACCGTCGCGAGACAGGTCGGTCCCTATCTACCGCAGGCGTTTGAGTTTTGAGGAGAGTCGTCCCTAGTACGAGAGGACCGGGATGAACTGACCTCTGGTGTACCGGTTGTTCCGCCAGGAGCACCGCCGGGTAGCTAAGTCGGGAACGGATAAGAACTGAAAGCATCTAAGTTCGAAGCCGGCTCCAAGATAAGAACTCTCAGTTTCCTCCAAGAACAGGAGGTTGATAGGCTGCAGGTGCAAGTGCGGCAACGCATTCAGCCGAGCAGTACTAATAAACGATCAAACGCCTTGGTTAGCAATTAATGGCCTCAAATTGTTTTTTAAGATTCTGGAAAATATAACTGACAAAATTGAAACAATACCGCATTGCGCGTATTGTAAGGAAGCTATACTGAGAGTGCTCCACCTGTTCCCATCCCGACCACAGAAGTGAAATCTCTCAAGGCCGATGATAGTCGCAAGGCGAAAGTAGGTAGCTTTCTTACAATGCGCGCAATTTTTCGTTACGCGCGCGGATATGTGATAGGCTGAAACGATAAATTTTGATTATGCTTACTCCCGAACAGGAAAAATGGGTTAGCCATCTTTCCGACAGCGACAAAATAAAAATTTACCCCTGGGATCCGTTTTCCGCGGCCAAATTTGATAAGATCACCGGGAAGATTAAAACGGTTTTGCCGCGGGCGGTAATTGAATTGCGCGGTGCCGCCGCGATGAAAATTTCCGGCCAGAAGGAAATAGATGTCTATGTTCCGGTTTTTCCGGCGGATTTTGACGATAGCATCAAAAAAATTTCGGTGGTTTTTGGCAAACCGCGAAGTTATTATTCTTTGCAACGGGCGAGATTCGTGGATTATGCCAATGAAACAAAGGCGGAAATATTTGTTATCAACAAAGAATCGGAACAATGGCTGAATTGTCTCAAATTTGAAAATTACTTGGTCAAAAATCCGGATATGTTAAAAAAATATGAAAAATTAAAAGAACTCGGTTGCGATTTAAGTGTTCGGGAATATTACCGTCGCAAAACGGAATTTATAAATTCAATAATCAAAATCGGGAAGCAAGAATAAATTCGGCGGGCGCTGAAAAGAAGGACGGACGGCGTTCCGGCGCGGGCGTTGTTTGCAAAACAAAAACCGCGGAAAACATTCGCGGTTTTTGTTTTGATTATTGAAAGCCTACCACTCGCC
>JQDQ01000136.1 GCA_000747625.2 Smithella sp. SCADC | reverse complement strand
GCCATTCATCCTGAATCATATTATGCGACGCTTTTTGATACAGTCTTGGAAGTTTCGGATTTGATGAAAGAGCAGGGGATTCCTCAACAGGATCGGCCAATCTTATCGCTCTACATTGCGCATCATGAGAGCGATGCCCTTGCAGGAATCATTGTTCTGAAACATGGCCCGGTTGCTACTTATATGTATGGTGCATCATCCAACCTGAAGCGGAATATGATGCCCGCATATGCCTTGCAATGGCATGCAATACAAGAATCCAAGGAGCAGGGCGCGAGGATGTATGACTTTTTCGGTATCCCGCCGCAGGGCGACGATGCTTCGCATGCAATGTCGGGGCTCTATCTTTTCAAGACCGGGTTCGGCGGAAAGATTATTCACAGATACGGCGCATGGGATGTGCCAATTCATCCGTGGTTGTATGCTATCTTTCGCTCGGCAGAGAAAATGCGTGCGTTCTGGCACAAAAAAGTCAAAAAATCGATCAGAAAAATTTCGCCCACAGCTTCAGCCGCTCATCCTTCCGCAGGTGAAAGGGATGACTCAGAAAAGACAAATCCTTCAAATCCATAGAGCTGTGCAAGCGAAGATTTCCATGTTCCTGCTGCAAGTCCCGCCTTTCTACAAAGCTGTTCAAGGAAAGTTTCTCTATCCCAACCATATTCTGTCGGCACCTGAGGGAGGAGGACTCCGGATCGCCCCAGGGCGGAAATAAGAAGTCCATGCTTTCCAACCACAACCTGTTCGGGGAGTATTGGCTTTAAGGGCGAAAGCAGAGTGATCTCGATTTCGAGACGCGGCAATTCTTCTGCAGCCACAGGAGCAAAGCGCGGATCCTCGAATGCGGCAGCCAATGCCATATCAGCAATTGTTCGTGCCAGCGGATCATTGCTTTGCATTCGGCCAATGCACCCGCGAAGTGATGCATCTTCTCTCAGCGTGACAAAAGCGCCGCATCTGAGGGTAGTTGAAAGCTCTGGAGGCTCCGGTTCAGGCTCGTGTTCCAAAGCTGCCTGAATCACTTTTCGTGCATATTTCAGTAATGCCTTCTGGTCATCGATATCGATCGAGAATTTCATTTTCTACCTCGAAAAGCTAATGGCTCCATATCCTACCACAAGCTCGTCACTGCCTTCTCTGAAAGGTGCCGAGTTTGCATAGGCCAGAAGTCGGGATTTTGACTCAGGATATGCATGCCTGAATGCGCGGATAGCCGGCTCACCGCAGAATGAATGGCGGGAAACATCATGGGCGGAAAATGACGCAGTACTGCCGCATGATAATGCAGCAATAAATTCATTTGAGAGCTTGTCACATTCTTCTGGAGTGTTGCTTACTGCAAGATCAGAGGAGAGTATCAAAACTCCCTGATTTTCAACGCAGACTCGTATCTCTTCGAATAGCTGTTCTACAGTGGCGACAGTTTTTTCATCTCTTCCGGATACAATAAATGGAAGTATTGGCACGCCCGGGAAGAAGTGCTCGGCGAAAGGCAGCTGCATTTCAATGGAATGCTCCTCAAGATGCACTAAGTCGTTTTTCTTGAGCTCCGGAATCCTGGCAAGAAGGTACTCTGCAAAACTCACATCGACATTGAGGACAGCTCCGGGAATATCGAACTGAGAGGATTCCGGCAGGAACACTCCTTCTTCATATGGCAAATGGGCAGGGCCTGCAAGAATAATAATTGAAGGGTTTGCACCGACCAGCGAGCCCCATGCTTTTGCGGCAAGAAGTCCGCTGTAGCGGAAACTTCCGTGCGGCGAAATAATGGCGCATCCGGAATGAGGCATCTGTTCAGTTTGCATAGCGAGCATGCGCACTTCTGATTTTAGCTGCTCAGGATCGGCAGGATAAAAAATCCCCGGCAACAATGCGCTGCGAATCAACTTGTCTGTATGCATTAGGCTTCCCTACAGGTTAATTATATATTTTTACCGGAACATTGCAAGAAAGCACAGGGATTTTATTTTTTTTAATAATTTTGGATTGCATGCGCATCTCTCGCATACTAATATGGTATAGAATGGAATCTGTAATTCAAGCTCTTCTGTATGAAGAAAAAATGCTTCATAACCGATTGCAGCGCCTCGAAAACGAATGTGCATCACGCCCAAAAGGAAGCATTATCCTGAAGCGCAGATTTCATATGGTGTATGCGTATCTGCAGTGGCGCGAGGGCCAGAAGGTTGTCAGCCGCTATCTGGGTAAATCGGATTCCTGGAAATGCAGATCAATGCAGGCAAAAATCATTGAGCGGCGGAAATATGAGCAGGAAATGCGAGAGGTGCAGAATAAGCTGAAGAAAATACATCATTTGCTGGAAGAAGCGAAAAAACTTGGTTGAAGATACGCAATAAATAGGGTAAAATGAATTCAATGAAGGATATTTTCGCAATTCACCTGTCGGAATATGAAACAGCCCCCGATTGCACTGTGGCAGCGCCAGCAATCGTCAAAATTCTCGGAGAACATACTGATTTTACAGATGGCCTTGTGCTTGCAGCAGCTCTTTCCTTCGAGGTCAGAGTCGCAGTGTCATTCCGCAAGGATAATTCTCTCAGGTTCTATGCAGGGGACTTCAACGAACGCAAGCGTGCAAATATTGCGACGCTGAAATATAAAAGAGAAGACCGCTGGGCAAATCATATCAAAAGCATTTGTGATTATTTCCTGCGCGTTTTCGAGCTGGAGCCGAAAGGGCTCAATGTCACTATCCAGAGCAGCGTTCCATTAGGGCTTGGCCTTGGCATCAGCAGCTCGCTCAATATGGCAGCGGCCTTCATCTTCAAGACAATATATAATCTTGATATCAAGCCCGACGAGCTCGCCGCCCATGCTTGCAAAGCTCAATCGGTTTTTTTCGAGAAAGATTTTCCCATTACCAATTATCTCGCCATTACAGCGCCTGCGGGAAGGAGTTTTTCTGTCGTAGACCTGCGCACGCGCAAACGGCGAGGCATTCAATTTCTGCCTGAACCATGGGAGATGGTGCTTACTGATTCCAAAGTGCCAAGGCTTTCGGTAGAAGCTGAGCTGGAACAGCGCACCTCCGATTGCAACGCCTGTCTTTCCGTGTTGACGCCTCGCGGCAACCGTTCAATTCGAGATATCGCTCCAAGGGAGCTGGATGAGCTTTTGGGAATTGTCCCGGAAAGAAAACGAAGGCGTTGCCTCCATGTACTTGAGGAAGTACGGCGGGTGAGCGAAGCGGAAGATGCCCTTGCGCGCCAGGATTATGCGGGTTTCGCAAGAATAGTGAACAAATCGCATGCTTCCTTGAGGAGCTTGTATGAGATATCTTGCCCCGAAATCGACTGGCTGGCGAAGAGAGCGCTCGAGCTCGACGGGGTGCTCTGTTCTCGTCTGGTCGGACAGGGGTTCGGCGGGAGCACGCTGACGATTCTCAACAATGATGTCAAAGAAGCATATCGCCACAGACTTGAAGAATATGAACGCATTTTCGGTTTCAGACCCGTAGTGTATGAAGTGTCTCCGGGATCTGGATTGCGGATTCTCGAGCATTGAAGTTTATTCATGAATAATAACTCACAACGGAGCATACATGCGCATCTTGCTTACAAATGACGATGGAATTCAATCTGATGGTTTATTTGCCCTGGTAGATTCATTGGGTTCGCTGAAAAATGATAGGGGAGAGCAACTTCATGAAATATGGGTAGTAGCGCCTGAACACGAACGCTCTGGGGTCAGCCATGCTATGACCCTGAAAAAGCCGACGAAACTGCGCAAACTGGGAGAACATCGCTATAGCTGTTCCGGCACACCCGCGGATTGTGTGATAGTTGCAGGACTGGGTGTTCTGCATGAAGCTCCAGATGTCGTCATTTCAGGTATCAATAAAGGGCCAAACCTCGGCACCGACATAATCTATTCCGGCACATGCGGGGCGGCCCGGCAGGCAGCGCTCGAAGGAATTCCAGCAATCGCTGTATCATGCGCATCCTTCGGGGACAACCTCGAATATGGCGGATTGACATCATTTGTTGCATCAAATCTCGAGAAGCTTATAGCGCTATGGAAACCGGATTCTTTTATCAATATAAATGGCCCTTCTACCTCTTGCACCGATTTGTGTGCAGTTTGGGCGAATCCAGGGAAGAACAGATACCTCGACAATCTCAAATGTTTTGATGGAGCTGACGGCTATACCTATTGTTTTCTTGCTGAAGGCAGGCAGGAGCGGACACCTGATATCTATTCGGATCATCATGCGGTATCTCAAGGTTTCATTGCGCTCAGCCTGGTTGAGATTCATCCTAGAGCTCTGCACGACACTGCGCTCAATGGAACATCTGTGTTCGAAGCTCCAAATTTGCATTCTGGCAGTGAAGTTAAGCATTGAAAGGCCTTGACGAATGTTGTGGCTTTCGTATATATTGCGCTGCGTTGCCCACGCCATCTTAGCTCAGTTGGCAGAGCGCGTGACTTGTAATCTCGAGGTCCCCGGTTCGATTCCGGGAGATGGCTCGAGGGACTTTTGTCCATCATTGGGGAGATTCCCGAGTGGTCAAAGGGGGCAGACTGTAAATCTGTTGGCTTTCGCCTTCGAAGGTTCAAATCCTTCTCTCCCCACAACCTCCTCGAAAGAGGAGGTTTTTTATTGTGCGCCCGGCAGGGCGCACTCACTAGCGGGTGCGGCAATACATTGCCAAGTCCCGTCTGGGCCCGGTAAGGGGAACCAGTAGCCGAACGCCAAGGGTGTCCATCGCGAGGTGGGATCTGAAGGAAGGCGAAGGCAAAACGCTGGCCTGACGGACAGGAACCGTATGAGGCATGGAGAGAGGATGAGAAGGCAATTATCTTTAAAGTCCAGTACTTACCCGGAGTCTTTCCATGTATATACGGCAGGCATAAGCGGGAAGGTGGGTGCGCATTACCCGGGGAGGTCTGGCCGTCTGCCATTATGGCTATTCCCGTCGGGAGGCGGGGAAAGGGGCGGTCAGAAGTCAGCAGAGGTCATAGGAGCGTCAACGACCAGACGCGAAGGACCGAATCCAGAAGAATGGCGAGTCAGCCGGACTCTCACGAGTACCAATGAACACAGACACGGGTGGGTCACTCGAAAACGGGGACGAACTCGGCGTGCGCGGAGGATAGGGACGGAATCCCGACAGCAGGCGCATGGGTGGAGGGCTTAAGTGACGAGAACGGAAGAGACGAACCCCGAAACGACAAAGTTGATTGAGCGTCTGGTCGAACGCGGTACCATGCGTGAGGCCTATGCACGGGTGGTGGGGAACAAGGGAGCGGCGGGGGTCGATAAGATGACCGTTGAAGCCCTGAAGCCCTGGCTGCAAGCGCACTGGGTCGAGGTCAAAGGAAGGCTGCTGAGAGGGACATATCGGCCCGAAGTGGTGAGAGGTGTTGAAATTCCAAAGCCGAATGGCGGGAAACGGCAACTCGGCATACCGACGGTGGTGGACCGGTTCATCCAGCAGGCGCTTCATCAAATCCTGAGCCCGATATTCGAGCCTGAATTTTCAGCGAACAGCTATGGGTTCCGGCCCGGACGGGGCGCGCACGACGCGATCCGGAAGGCGAAAGAATATCAGCTGGCGGGGAAGCGATGGGTGGTGGATATCGATTTGGCAAAGTTTTTCGATGAAGTGAATCATGATCTCTTGATGGCACGGATCGCAAAGAAGGTGAGGGACAAGAAGGTCCTCCGCCTGATCCGGCGGTACCTACAAGCAGGAATCATGAAGGACGGCGTGGTGTGGGATCGGGATAAGGGAACGCCGCAGGGCGGACCCCTGTCGCCGTTACTATCCAACATCATGCTCGATGCGTTGGACAAGGAACTGGAGAAACGGGGTCTTTCATTTTGCCGCTATGCGGACGATTGTAATATCTATGTGGGAAGCGAGAGGGCCGGGATGAGGGTCATGGAGTCAATTACGCGGTTCATAGAAGGCACACTGAAGCTCAAAGTGAACCGGGAGAAGAGCGCCGTGGCAAGGCCTTGGGAACGGAAATACCTTGGGTATTCGTTCACCAATGAACGGAAGGTACGGATACAGGTGTCGGCATCGTCGATAGAACGATTCAAGGAGAAGGTCAAGGCGCTCTTTCGGGGCGCGCATGGCCGGAATCTTGGCCGATTCATCCGAGAAACGATAAATCCTTTTGTTCGTGGTTGGATTCAGTATTACAGTCTCGCAGATACAAAGCAGTTTGCGGAAGAGCTGGATGGATGGCTCCGCAGGAAACTACGGTGCAACCTCTGGCGGCAGTGGAAGAGACCGTGGACGCGCCTGAAACGGCTGATGGAGCGTGGCTTGCCAGAAGAAACGGCAGTCCGTTCCGCGCCTTTAACCAGCGCGGCCCGTGGTGGAACTCTGGCGCCCAGCACATGAACTATGCGTTTCCTAAGAAATACTTTGATAGCATGGGACTCGTTTCGATGATTGATAGACTATGTTTAAGTAGGTAGTATTCTGGAAACCGCCGTATACGGAACCGTACGTACGGTGGTGTGAGAGGTCGGGGGCCGTGAGGCCCCCTCCTACTCGATATTAGAGCTCTTTTTATTAGGATTCATTTTTATGGCTTTATGCGTCCGCCTGCCGCAAAGCATTTATTTTTGCGCGTATGGCATCATGGCGGGCTTTGCCGCAGTATGGTATAAATCCTGTATTGGCAAGGGAGACTATGGAAAACCGTATTGTCTATTCATCAAAAGTGGGAGGAACAATCCGCGCGCCTGCCTCGAAGAGCGCGCTGCAGAGGGCAATTGCCTGCGCCGTATTAGCGCAGGGGAAAAGCAGAATAATCGGGGATCCTCTGTGTGATGATGCTCAAGCGGCTTTGCATATCGCAGAAGGGCTGGGCGCAACGGTACATGTAAGCGATGGGGCAATCGAAATCGAAGGTTCGGAGCAATTTCTTCAAGAAGATGGCACGGGGACGACTTCGCTTGAGCAGCAGGAGCCCCTTATGCTTTCCTGTGGGGAATCCGGCCTTTGCATGCGCATGTTTGCTCCTGTTGCTGCGCTGCTGGATAGGCCTGTTCAGATGGAAGCCGAGGGCTCTCTGCGGAAGCGGCCGATGGCAATGGTAGAATCTGCTTTGCATGCATTTGGCGCAGACTGTGCTGCACAAGAAGGTCTGCCGCCCCTTTTTGTCAGAGGGCCACTGCAGCCAAAACTCGCAACGCTCGACGCAAAAGGAAGTTCCCAGCTTGTTACAGGGCTGCTCATTTCGCTGCCAGTGCTGCACGGAGACTCGGAACTCGGTGTCGAAAACCTGGTGAGTGCGGGATATCTCGATCTTACGCTGGAAATATGCAGCCAGTTTGGAGTCCATATCGATAAGGTGAGTTCGGATGGGCGCACTGCTCGTTTTTTGATCAAGGGAAATCAGTCGTATAGGCCTGCAAGCCTTCGCGTTGAAGGCGACTGGAGCGGAGCAGCATTTCTTGCGGTTGCAGCTGCCATTGCCGGAAAGCCCGAAGGCCTGCGTATACAAGGGCTGAAGAATGATTCTCTCCAGCCGGATCGCGCAATTGTGGATGTGCTTGCACTCGCTGGCGCGCGGGTTCAATTCGACGGAAGCGATGTCATTGTCCAGCCCGGAGACTGCCTCCCCTTCGAGTTTGATGCCACTGATTGCCCGGATCTTTTCCCGCCGCTCGCCGTGCTTGCAAGCGTAGCGAAAGGCATATCGAGCATACAAGGAGTGCATCGTCTTTCGGTAAAAGAGAGCAACCGTGCCCTCGCTCTGCAAGACATGCTCGCCAATATAGGCATTCACAGCAAAATTGTAGATGACGCACTGCAGATATCTGGCGGGCACTTCAGCGGAGGCCGCGTCGAATCCCACAATGATCACAGAATCGCAATGGCGGCAGCGATCGCAGGCCTTGCGGCTGCAAATCCTGTTGCTATTGAGGGCGCTGAATGCGTCGCCAAGTCATGGCCGGGCTTTTTCGAAGACCTGCAATCGATAAGTAGTGCTCCCAACCTTGTGCCAGAGTTGAAGTAAGCATTCGCATTCTCGCGTCTACCTCTATGAGAAGACTCACCACTCTCTATGGAGGTAGATGCCGATGCAATCCTTCCCTTTCTGCCCGAATCCTCACTGTGTCTGGCACAGT
>JQDQ01000135.1 GCA_000747625.2 Smithella sp. SCADC | reverse complement strand
AACGAACTTGATCAATATTTTTGGTTCATCCGGTTGATGGGTACTTTTATAGTTGAAAAAATGGACATGAACCCCCAAAAGGGAATCGATGAAGATTTCCGATTTACGGAGGGGGAAACATGTCCACGAGTATTTTGTACCACGGATTCAGTATTGTAGGCTACAATTATGTTAAGACGCAGTATCAAGGAAATGCGATTATATTCACCATTTCGCACAAGAGAGAAAAGCTGTATTGTCCGGTCTGTAAGAGTCAAAAAGTTGTTTTGCGGGGAACAACGAAGAGACGGTTCAAGGCCATGCGTCTTGGATTTAAAGTCGTCTTTCTGGAGTTGGAGGTTCAGCGGGTTGGCTGTTTGGACTGCGACAGCATTCGCCAAGTTCCGCTTGGTTTCGCCGATCCGCGGTTTTCTTACACGCATGGGTTTGAACGATATGCCTTGGAGCTGTCGAAACATATGACGATTCAAGATGTTGCCCAGCACCTGTCGGTATCCTGGGATGTCATCAAAGACATTCAGAAAAGGTATCTGACGAAACGATTTTCCAAACCTTGTGTGAAACACCTCAAGACGATTGCCATTGATGAAATTGCCGTTCGCAAAGGGCATGTGTATCTGACGGTTGTCATGGATATGCAAAGCGGGGCCATTGTATTTGTCGGGAACGGCAAGAAAGCGGATGCCCTTGATCCTTTCTGGGAAAGATTGAAACGGGCCAAGGCCAAAATTGAAGCCGTCGCGATGGACATGTCTCCAGCATATCTTGGCGCCGTTACGGAGAACCTTCCGAAGGCGGTCGTTGTTTTTGATCATTTTCATGTCATCAAACTCTTCAATGACCAACTCTCTGAATTACGCCGTGACCTTTATCATGAAGCCAAGGATGTTCTTCAGAAGAAAATCCTGAAAGGCACCCGGTGGCTTCTGCTGAAAAATCCGGATAATCTTGATTCCGTCAAGAAAGAAAAAGATCGTCTGGAGGAGGCTCTCCAATTGAACAAACCGCTTTCGTGTGCCTATTATCTGAAAGAAGATCTTCGTCAAATCTGGCTCCAAAATAGTAAGGCCAAAGCAGAGCGTGTATTGACCGATTGGATCAAAAGAGCGGAATCGTCCGGCATCAAGATGCTGATGAAGTTTGCAAAAACTATCGCTGCACATCGATCCGGAATCCTTGCCTATTATGATTATCGCATCTCTTCCGGACCGTTAGAAGGAACAAACAATAAGATTAAAACGATGAAAAGAATGGCGTATGGATTTCGTGACATGGAATTCTTCAAACTGAAAATTATGGCCATTCATGAAGCAAAGTACGCTTTAGTCGGATGAACCATATTTTTGTTCCAACGAGAAGTGTAAGGATTACGGTCTGCGCCGTCAGGGTAACATTGCCGTTCGCGGCAAGTATGGCAAGGACAAAAGCCGCGATCTGCTCTACTGCCGCACCTGCGGTAAGCGCTTTGCATCCACTCAGTCCAGCGCACTGTTTGGCCTGCATCTGCCGGCAGAGACTATCCGACAGATCATCCACCATGCTGCCGAGGGAGTTGGTGTGCGAGCCACCGCACGCCTGCTAGAGTTGGACAAGGACACGGTCAACCGGGTGATCCTGCGGGCTGGCGAGCATTGTGCCAACGTGCTCTCCTGTCTGCTGGCTTCATTGAAACTGACCGAGGCGCAGCTCGACGAACTGTGGACCTTTGTAAAAAAAAGGAAAGTTCTGGCAGTGCCGAAGACATTGAACGTCAGTACGGGCGAACGTGGATCTGGACGGCCATCGATACCCCCACGCGCCTGTTGATTACGTTCTGGATTGGCGGGCGCGAATTGGACGATGCCCGGCGGATGCTGAAGGATTTGACCACCCGCAGTCAGGGCAAGCCCTTGTTTGTCTCGGACGAACTGCCCCATTACGGCACGATCTTGGGCGAGCTGTTTCAGGAACTGGTCCCGCCAACGCCGACTGGCAAGCCTGGAAGGCCCCGGAATCCGGAGCGTGTCATTGATGCAGATCTGGATTACGCCACTGTTCATAAGACACGCCAGGGGTCACAGGTGATCAAGGTCGAACGTAAGGTGGTCTACGGGAGCGAGCAACACGTTCTCGCTCGATTAGCGGAGTCACCCAGTCAGACGATCAATACCGCGTATATTGAACGTTCCAATCTGGACTGGCGGCTGTGGGACGCCCATCTGGCGCGCAAGGCACCAACTGTCGCCCGTGCAATGCGTTGGTTGAAGGCCAAGTTCGCCATCTGTGCGGCCTGCTACAATTTGATCCGGCCACACGAAACGCTCAGCCGCGGCAAGGATCGGATCTTCCGGCCCATGACCCCGGCTATGGCAGCAAGCGTGGCCGATCATCAATGGACGTTTTCTGAACTGCTAGCCTACCCAGCGCTATGTCAATGATATGGGGACATCACCCAAAATCAACAATAGTTTAAAAATCATTTTTGACGTGGATTAGGAAGCCAAAGGGGCAGAATTAAGTGTTGCGGCGCCGGAACG
>JQDQ01000134.1 GCA_000747625.2 Smithella sp. SCADC | reverse complement strand
AAGGAGAAAACAAGAATTATACCCAAGACATGGGAATCTACTTATTATGACTGGATGAACAATATTCGTGACTGGTGTATATCCCGGCAATTGTGGTGGGGGCATCGCATTCCAGTCTGGTATTGCGATGACTGCGGCAAAATTATTGTCGCTACGGTAGATCCTAAGGCATGTCCTGATTGCGGTGGTGTGTCTCTGAAACAGGATGAAGATGTTCTGGATACCTGGTTTAGTTCCGCGCTCTGGCCTTTTTCCACCTTAGGCTGGCCCGATAGAACCGAAGCTCTTAAAACATTCTATCCCACATCACTATTAATTACCGGTTTTGATATTCTTTTCTTCTGGGTGGCCCGCATGATGATGATGGGTCTTTATGTGATGAAAGACGTTCCCTTTAAAGATGTTTACCTGCATGCTCTGGTGCGCGACGAAAAAGGGGAGAAAATGAGTAAGTCAAAAGGCAACAGCATTGATCCGCTTTTGATGATCGATCAATACGGTACAGACGCGTTTCGTTTCACGCTGGCCGCCTACACCGCACAGGGACGCGACGTGCGCCTCTCTCCGGAACGCATAGAGGGCTATAAATTTTTCGTTAACAAAATCTGGAATGCATCCAGGCTTACCCTCACTAATCTGGCGGATTTCGATGAGTCAGCGCCGGTGAATGCTTCTGATTCATTGCCCGATAAGTGGATTAAAACAAAGCTGAATAAAGCCATTGAAGGAGTCACCCGCAGTCTGGATGAGTATCATTTCAACGATGCCTCCGCCGCTATTTACCACTTTATATGGCATGAATTCTGCGACTGGTATCTGGAATTAAGCAAGCCTGTGTTTTATGGTAAGGCAAGTCCGGAACAAAGGCAGTCAACCCAGCAAACTTTAAGTGAAGTATTTAAGACAATGCTGCAACTTTTACATCCTTTTATGCCTTTTGTCACCGAAGAGCTTTGGCAGGCACTGAACGGAAGCGACGAAAATTCAATTATGGTCAGTAAATTCCCTGTTGTCAACAAGGCAGGGGAAGACAAAGCGGCGGAAAAAGAGATGGAAATGATAATGGACATCATTACCTCTATACGAAACATTCGCGGTGAAATGAGGATTCCGCCATCGAATAAATTAAAGGTTTTAATTTCCGCTGCGGATGAACAAACAAAAAAAATAATTCAAACCGAAAAAGGTTACGTTTTAAATCTGGCCAATCTTGAGTCACTGACCGTCGAAGTGAACCTGGTTGAACCCAAAGGCGTGGCAACCGGTGTTATCGGTGGCACGAGAATTTTCGTTCCTCTGGCCGGTGTTGTGGATATCACAGGGGAGAAAGCCAGATTGGAAAAGGAACTGGCAAAAGTGTCCAAAGATTTAGAGCAGAGTTCCAGAAAACTTGCCAATCGTGATTTTTGTGTCAAAGCCGCTTCGGAAATTATTCAGAAGGAAGAAGAAAAATTAAAAGACTTTCAGGAAAAATTCAACACTCTGGAAAATGCATTAAAGAAACTCAAAGAAATATCCGGGTGATAATGCAGTTTCCTTTCTGCGGATGTTAAATAGAATGTTCTCTCTAAAATAAGAGGAAATAGATGGTTTCAGAACCAATCAAAAAAATTATTAAATATGCGCTGGCCGAAGATATCGGCGCCGGTGATATAACTACGCAGGCCTCCGTCAGTCCCAAAAAGAAGGGGAGAGCGATTGCTGTTGCCAAGGAAGATTTTATCATCGCCGGAATTGATGTTTTTGCGGAAACTTTTCAATTTCTGGATGAAAATACAAAGATTAAGAAATTAATGAATGACGGACGCCGGGCAAAGAAAGGAGATGTCATTGCCGAAGTCTCCGGCAGTTTGTCCAATATCTTACAGGCTGAGCGGGTTGCACTGAATTTGTTCCAGCGCATGTGCGGCATTGCCACCCTCACGGCTAAATATGTAAAAGCGGTTCGCGGTACAAAAGTCAAAATTCTGGACACGCGTAAGACAGTGCCGGGATTGCGCATTCTGGATAAAATGGCTGTGCGTATTGGAGGCGGACGCAATCACCGCATCGGTCTGTACGATGGTGTATTGATTAAAGATAATCATATCGAAGCTGCGGGGGACATTACTTCCGCTGTAAAGGCACAAAGAAAAAATCATTTCATGAAAATTGAAGTCGAAACTAAGAACATCAAAGAAGTAAAAGAAGCCCTGAAGTGCGATGTTGATGTCATCATGCTTGATAACATGAGCGTTCCGGCAATGAAAAAAGCCGTTGATTTTGTAAAAGGACGCACTCTTCTGGAAGCATCCGGCAATGTCAGCCTAAAGAATGTTGCCGCTATTGCCGCTATCGGAGTAGATTTTATTTCAATAGGAGAACTTACTCATTCTGTCCGCGCCGCCGATATTTCACTAAAAATTATAGCGTAAAAAATCTGTGCAACCCTATTTTAGTCTTGGAGACCTTATATTCGCTACTATTATGGATTGGAATTTAGAAATATTGGAAAAAAGCCTTGCCGGGAAATTTTTCGGCCATAAGTTTTATTATTATCCTGCAACAGGCTCGACCAATGAGGATGCTTTCAGGTTAGGAATTGCCGGCGCACCTGAAGGAACAATAGTTATCGCTGATAGTCAGACCAAGGGCAGAGGACGATTACAGAGAGCATGGCATTCACCCCCGGGCAGTAACATTTATACAACGGTTATTTTACGGCCGCAGATGGATCCAGCCAGAGCGCCGCAGATTTCTATATTAGCAGGTGTTGCCGTAGCCGAAGTACTGGAGAGTTATTGTCCTGTTAAGGTTGAACTTAAATGGCCCAATGACGTTCTTATTAATGAGAAGAAGGTTTGCGGTATATTGTGTCAGGCGAAAGCTGATGTAAACGAAGTTGATTTTATCGTATTGGGCATGGGCATTAATGTGAATATCAACTACAATCAATTCCCCCGGGAGATACAAAAATTAGCGACTTCTTTATCCATAGAAACCGGCAGGGAAATTAACCGTCTGGAATTGATAATTAGCCTGTATGAAAATCTGACAAAATGGTATAAGCAACTGCTCCAGGACGGGTTTGACCGGATCAAAGAAAAATGGTTGAGTTTGTCACTTATGACCGGTAAGCCTGTTGAGGTAATCTTTCAGGAAGAGATTGTCAGCGGAGAGGCCATAGGCCTTGATGAGGATGGTTCCCTGATTCTTCTTGCCGGAGATAGAGAAATTAAAGTATCCGCGGGAGACGCAACAATAGTAAAGAGGTGATACATATGCTTTTAGTCATTGATGTCGGCAACACGAATACAGTTTTGGGGCTTTTTGATGGAGATCGCTTAATCCACGATTGGCGTATTCGGACGGAAAGTGATCACACCGTTGATGAATATGGGATCCTGATCACCAATCTTTATCAGTCCAGCCGGATGGACGCTAAAGAAATCAAGGCGGTCACAGCCGTTATAATTTCCTGCGTTGTGCCGCCGATGCTCAATATTCTGGAACCATTGTGTCAGAAATATTTCAAAATCAAGCCGATGATTGTGGGACCCGGCATTAAGACAGGGATGCCGATTTTTTACGATAATCCCAAAGAAGTGGGTGCAGACAGAATAGTTAATGCTGTTGCAGCTTATGACAAGTATCGTAAGGAATCAATTATTGTCGATTTCGGTACGGCGACGACTTTTGACTATATTTCTCCGAGGGGGGAATATATGGGAGGTTGCATAGCACCGGGAATAGTGATTTCCACTGAGGCGCTCTTTGCTCGCGCGTCCAAGTTGCCGCGTGTCGAATTCAGCAAGCCTAAAAATATCATTACCAAGGACACTGTTAGTGCCATTCAGGCGGGTATTATGTTCGGTTATGCGGGATTAGTGGACGGTATTGTTGAAAGGATGAAAGCGGAAGCAAAAACAAAACCGTTGGTGATCGCGACGGGCGGGTTGGCGCGAATTGTGGCACAGGAAGCAAAGAGCATTGATAAAATAGAAGAGATGCTGACGTTGGAAGGTTTGCGTCTTATTTATAACCTCAACAAGAAAACATGTTAAACGTCGGACTAACAGGCGGCATCGCCTGCGGAAAATCAACAGTGGCGGGGATGTTTGTTAAAAACGGCGCTCACCTGATTGATTTTGACAGGCTTGCTCACGAGATTCAGGAACCGGGGAAACCGGCGTGGCAGGAAGTCGTTAAAATTTTCGGCAAAGAAATTCTCAGTCCGGATGGTGGCATCGATCGCGTTAAACTGGGAAATATTGTATTTACTGATAAAGAAAAACTTACTAAACTAAACAGAATTGTCCATCCTTTGATTTATAAGGAATGGCTTGCCCGCCAGGAGAAAATAAGCCAAAAAGATAATCACGCTATTATTCTGGCGGACGTTCCTCTTTTGTTCGAAGGAAGGATGCAGCATCTTTTTGATCTGACTATTCTGGTTCTCATTGCTCCGGAAGAACAAATCCGCCGTTTGATGGCGCGCAATCATATCAGCAGGGGAGATGCGGAGCAACGATTGAAAAGCCAGATGCCTATTGATGAAAAAAACGCACTGGCGGATATCGTGATTGATAATAAGAACGGTATTTCTGAAACTGAAAAAACAGTGAAACAAGTCTGGCGGGAACTGCTGATGCGTGAAAAACAAAAACAATAATGGTTGGTTCAAGTCTCTGACTGGAACCATAATGTGTTCGTCTTACAAATTTCACTGCACTACGCTTGAGAAATTTGAATCTCATTAAAACGGAGGAAGAAAATGATAGAGAAAAATGTAAAAACAGATTTCAGCGCGAAGGTATCCGAACCGGTGATTGGAGCGGGCACGTTCGTTCATCCATTAGCGGCGGTTATCGGCAACGTCATTTTGGGAAACAATGTCATGGTTGCGCCGGCCGCCTGTGTGCGCGGTGACGAAGGCCAGCCTCTTTATGTCGGCCATGAAACCAATGTGCAGGATGGAGTTGTCATTCATGCTCTGGAGACGGAGTTGGACGGCAAACCGGTGGAAAAAAATCTAATGGAAGTTGACGGCAAAAAATACGCGGTTTATGTGGGCAACCGTGTTTCCCTGGCGCATCAGGTGCAGATTCACGGACCGGCTGTGGTGATGGACGATACCTTTGTCGGAATGAAAGTTCTGGTATTCAAATCCTTTGTGGGTGAAAATTGTGTCATAGAGCCCGGCGTTATTTTAATGGGGGTCAGGGTAGCTGACGGACGTTACGTTCCCGCCGGAGCAGTTGTCAAAACACAGGCGGACGCGGATGCACTGCCCGTAATCACAACGGAATATCCCCTGAAAGATATGAATAAGGGCGTGCTGCATGTGAACAAAGCGCTGGCCAAGGGTTACCTGGCGGCTGCAAAATAATAAGATTATATAAATGGATAAAACAGCCGGTTTATTCTTCTTAAACAAACCGGCTGTTTGCAATTATGATATTAAATAATCTGGGAGAGGCCTGGTGGACCGAGTCTAAGCGCACGAATAAGAAATACCTTGCTTCTCAGCATGTTTTGAAGTTAGCAACGCGCCATGCTATTTCCGAAGGATCACAGCATCCCAGATTAATAAGGATTCCTACTATAAAAATGGAAGCCGTGAATTGCCTGGAGATAAATAAGGCTGATCTGCATTCACGTGAGTTAAGCAGAATTATAAAAAATGCTTACCGGCAGCAGGTAAAAATTCACCATCCTGATCTGGGCGGGAAAGCTGCAGACTTCAGAAAAATTCACAATGCCTATAAAGAACTTTTACGCTGGGCGGATAATCCCGTATTTGTCCGTCGTCGCGGTTTTTCCGATAAATGGTTTTATGACGGCAATAATAAAAAATGGGTTCAACCCCTGCCAGCGAAAAAATAATTTATTTTTCAATCGAACAGCAAAGACATTATTTCCCCTCTTTTTTTTAATGTAACGATTAATTATTTACCGTCTTACGGCGGGAACAGCACCAACTCGGCAGGGTGGAAAATTAAATGATTTAGCTGATTGTGTTAAAAGGTGAATGATGCGGAAAGAGCGGCAAAATGCTGATTGTCCTTCTGCGCTTCGAATTCCTTCGTTTGAAACACATAAGAACAGGTGACTTTAACCCGTTGAATGATCAGCCCGATTCCGGCGACAAACTCAGCGACAAAAGGTTTTTTGTCAACACTGGGGCTGTCCCGGAAAGTATTTCCGTCGAGTAAAATATTTCGTGCGACCGCTTGTCCGTCAACAGCGAAGAACAGGTGAAAACCGAAACGCTGAAGGGGGCTGAAAAAGCGGGGATCCGTATTATCCAGAGGAGAGCTGCTCTCCGATCCGGGACGGATCAGAAATGTTCCAAAGTCGTTAGGAATATTCCAGCCGATACGCACTTGCCCGCCGGCATTAGCTCCGGTGAAGGCATTGCCGATAGCCACTCCCAAATGAGGAATAAAATCCAGGCCGAAGCCTTGCGAAGTTCTGGCTTGCAGAGACTTAAACTTATGCCCATAGTACAAATTAATGACAGGTTCATCATGCAGTTGATTTTCCCAGCCATTGGCAAATTCGGAATCAGTCCATTTATGAACCTCGGTCTGACAATCTTCCGCATAGGAATGTCTTCCGACTATGCCGAAATCCAGTTCAAGGGTATCCATATGTTGACGGTTTCGAGTATGAATCCCTAGAGCCAGATACATGATTCCAGCATACGGACGGTCATCCCGAATCAGATCGCGTCGTTTCTTATCCTCCGGGGTGTAGATGTTTTGTCCAAAGGATATCGAAAAAGATTGCTGGCGATCAGGATTGTTGATCAGAGGAATCTTGTCTATAAATCTGTGTATCAATGACGGTGCGGTCATTCCTTCAGGATAACTGGAAATATCCCTGGAAACCCAGGAGATCTTCGTTCCCTGGGTGTAATAACGGTCTGTGTCATCGATGCAATCATTTTCCAGGTAAAGGGTCAACGTGTCCGAGTATCGCGCTTTTCCGTCAGCCGCGTATGAATGTTGAGGAAGAAATAAGATTATGGAAAGCAGGGTGACAAAGAGTGGTAACCTGGATTTCATGAGGGAAAAACCTTTAAATCCCGCAAATGTTTAAGTATAAATTATTTATATCCATGCTGATTTGTTATTTAATTATCAGAAAACAATTAAAAAAACAAAAAGTATTTCACTTATCTCTAGTTATCTTTACCTCCGCCCAGTGATTTATAGAGCGTGATAAAATTGTTGATTCGGGCCAGACGCAACGTGATTAAGCCTTGCTCCGCACCGTAGAGAGAGCGCTGTGCGTCCAGAACCGGGAGATAGCTGTCAATTCCCTTGGTATAACGCGCTTCGGATAATCGGTATGTTGCCGCAGACGCGTCAACCAGCGATTGCTGGGCCGTAAGACGCTGATTGACGGCTCTTCTTTCAGCCAGCGCATCAGCCACTTCCCGAAAAGCCGATTGGATGGCTTTTTCGTATTCGGCAATAGACATTTCTTTTTCAACCTTGGTAACATCGTAGGCATACCACGTCCGGGCATCGAATATCGGCATGACAATCTGGGGCGCGAAAGTCCAAGCGCCCGAACCGGATTTGAATAATCCTGATAGATCGGCGCTTGCGGTTCCAGCGGAGGCTGTCAGCGCAATGCGGGGAAAGAAAGCCGCGCGGGCGGCGCCGATATTGGCATTCGTGGCCTTGAGCTGATGTTCTGCCGCCAGAACATCCGGCCGCTGTAGAAGCACCTCGGAGGACAGATCTGCGGAAATCTCTTTGGGAGGCATAACATTTTTCAAATCTAAAGGCAGTAACTCCTGCGGAAGAGGCGAGCCGACTAAAAGATTCAGAGCGTTTTCATCCTGAGCGACCAGTTGCGTATAGCGGGCGACATCACCTCTGGCACTATCCACCTGGCTTTGCGCCCGGCGCAAATCCAGCTCTGAAGCAATGCCCGCATTGTAACGTTTCTTAATCAAGTCATAAGTGGTCTCCTGAGCCTTCAGCGTGGAGGAAGATACCTGGAGAGCTTCCCTGTCTGCGGCCAGCGCCGTATAAGCCTGGGCTACAGCCGATACCAGCGAAATTTGCGCGCTGCGACGGGCCTGATCAGTGGCCAGGTATTGCTCCAGCGCCTGATCTTTCAGACTGCGGATACGGCCGAAAAAGTCGATTTCCCAGGAAGTGATACCGAGATTGACGTCGTATCGTTCGGATTTCAACACACTGCCGGTTGACGATAGATCAGCCGGAACACGATCTTGATACCAGCTTCCTACGCCATTGACCGAAGGAAGAAGTTCGGCTCTCTGAATGCCGTAATATGCCCTGGCTCTTTTAACATTCAACGCCGCTATTCGCAAGTTGCGATTATTTTTCAAAGCCGTTTCTACGATTTTTTGCATTTTTTTATCGATAATGAATTCACGCCATGAAAGCTCCGCTGCTGTTGGGGCGGACGTGCCGGTTCTTGTTTCCTGATAGGCAGAACTTTTTGGCAACTGATCAGGAACGGGAGATGCAGGTCTTGTGTATTCAGGAGCGAGTGTGCATCCACCCAGGAGGAAGAATATTATAACAACCGGTAGGAGAACCAATTTCTCTTTCATATTATTTAACCTCGGATGAATTCGTTTTGTCTGTTACAACCGGTTTTTGCTTTTGCTCTCTGCCGAAGATCCGTTCGATCAACACATAGAAGAAGGGCGCGAAAAGAAGCACGAGGACGGTGGCGGTGATCATGCCCCCCAGCACGCCGGTTCCGATGGCGTTCTGGGCGCCGGCGCCGGCGCCCGTCGTGAAGGTCAGGGGCAGGATGCCGAAACCGAAGGCGAGCGAGGTCATGACGATCGGACGAAACCGGAGCTTCACGCCCTCCAGGGTTGCCTCGATCAGTCCCATCCCCTTTTCCAGCCCCCCTTTGGCGAACTGGACGATCAGGATGGCGTTCTTGGTGGTGAGCCCCAGCGTGGTGAGCAGGGCGATCTGAAAATAGACGTCGTTGGCCATGCCCCGCAGACTCGACGCGATGACGCCGCCGATAACACCCAGAGGGAGGACCAGCAAAATGGCAACGGGAATGACCCAACTTTCATAGAGCGCGGCCAGGCAAAGAAAAATAACGAAAATTGAAAAAGCGTATAGCAGAGGAGCCTGGGAACTCGACATCCGTTCCTGGTAGGAAAGCCCGGTCCAGTCAAAACCGAATCCCTTAGGCAACTGGGCAACCGCTTCTTCCATAGCCTGCATAGCCTCTCCCGAACTTCTCCCCGGCGCCGGTTCGCCCCAGATATTAATGGAAGGAAATCCGTTGAAACGATTCAGTTGAGGAGAACCCGAAGTCCAGTGGC
Organism: Smithella sp. SCADC; assembly: GCA_000747625.2. Lineage (GTDB taxonomy): Bacteria > Desulfobacterota > Syntrophia > Syntrophales > Smithellaceae > Smithella. The sequence continues at coordinate 5,593 of JQDQ01000134.1, read as the reverse complement.
CGGAAGCAAAGGAAGAAAAAGGTACCATCAAGCCGGTGGTATTGCGCACGTAAATTTTCTCCAGATCACTGGGAAGCATACGATACGGAGCATCCGCCTGGATATAGACCCTTTTCACCCGGCCACCCTGAGTGAAGTCGTTGACATAGTCGCTGCCGAAGGCCGCCGAAAGCGTGGTATGAATGGAAGCAATGGGAACCCCCAGAGCGCCGGCCTTTTCCCAATTCACGTCGATGCGGTATTCCGGAACATCATCCCTGCTGTTGGGCCGGACTTTGGTCACTCGCGGGTCCCTGGCTATAATTCCCAAAAGTTGATTTTGCGCATCCATCAGAGCCTGGTGGCCAAGGCCGCCCCGGTCCAGTAACTGAAAGTCGAATCCCTTGGCCATGCCCAGCTCGACAACAGCCGGCGGCGTGAAGGCATATACCAGGGCGTTGCGGATGTTCGCAAAGGCCATCGTAGCCCTTGCCGCCACGTTCTGCGCTCTTAGCTCCTGCCTGTCGCGAAGGTCCCAGTCCTTCAGCCTGGCAAACACCATTCCGTTGTTTTGTGACCGTCCGGAAAAACTGAAACCGGTGAGGGAAAACACAGATTCCAAGGCATCTGTTTCATTTTCCTTAAAATAGTCCCCAATTTTTTTGGAAACCTCCAGGGTCTGTTCCATTGTTGAGCCTGTCGGCATCATCACCTGGGCCATTACTGAACCCTGATCTTCATCCGGAAGGTAGGCGGTGGGCATGCGCAGAAAAAGGACCGCCATGACCACGATGATCACCAGAAAAACGGCGATGTAGCGTTTTGTCCGGGAAAGGGAATGTCCGACCATGCTCACATACCGGTCCCGCAGCCGGAAGAATACGCGATCAAACCGCAGGAAAAAGGGACGCAGAAGAGGGTGGGCATTTTCCGCCGGTTCATGACCGGCCTTGACCGGCTTGAGCAGCGATGCGCAAAGCACCGGTGTCAGGATCAACGCCACGACCACCGACAGGAGCATGGAGGAGATGATAGTCACCGAAAACTGGCGATAGATGACGCCGGTGGAGCCGGGGAAGAAGATCATGGGGCCGAAAACGGCGGACAATACCAGGCCGATGCCGACCAGCGCGCTCGTGATCTGCTCCATGGACTTGGCCGTGGCTTCTTTGGGCGGGAGACCCTCCTCACTCATGATACGTTCGACATTTTCCACCACCACGATGGCGTCGTCAACCAGCAGGCCGATGGCCAGGACCATGGCAAACATCGTCAGCATGTTGATGGAGAATCCGAATACTCCCAGAACGGCGAAAGTTCCCAGAAGCACCACAGGCACTGCAATCGTGGGAATCAGGGTGGCCCTTAAGTTGCCCAGGAAAAGCCACATAACCAGAAAGACCAGCACAATCGCTATGATGAGAGTTTTAACCACTTCCTTGATCGACACTTTGATGAAGGGTGTGGTGTCCATCGGATAGGAGACTTTGATCCCGGCGGGGAAGTACCGGCTCATTTCGGCCATTTTAGCCTTGACGGCATCGGCCGTATCCAGGGCATTGGCGCCGGCGGCCTGACGAATGGCGATGCCGACCGACTCTTTTCCGTTGTGCAGAGCCTTGATGTCGTAAATCTCGGAGCCCAGTTCGGTGCGGCCCACATCGCCTATCCGCACGATGGATCCGTCCGGATTGGTGCGTAAGGGTATGTTGGCAAATTCTTCCGGAGTTGAAAGCATATTCTGGACGACGATGGAGGCGTTCAAACGCTGGCCTTTCACCGCCGGCGCCCCGCCGAACTGCCCTGCGGAAACCTCCACATTGTAGGATTCAAGCGCCGCGATTACATCCGCTATGGTCAGACGGTAATCCGTCAATTTGTCAGGATTGAGCCAGATGCGCATGGAATAACCGCCGCCGAATATCTGCACCTCGCCCACGCCCGGCACTCGCGCCAGAACCGATTCCAGTTTGGTTACGGCGTAGTCTGCCAGATCGATGTGGTCCAGGCGACCGTCTTCGGAAACCAGACTCACAAACATCAGGTAATTCCGTGTGGATTTAGCGACCGTGACTCCTCGATTTTGAACCACATCAGGGAGACTCGGCAAGGTGGATTGTACTTTGTTTTGTACCTTGGACCAGGCGATATCCACATCTGTTCCCGGCGCGAAGGTCAACTCGAGACGGGAGGCGCCTGCCGAATCGCTGGAGGCGGACATATAGATCAAATTGTCCAGACCGGTCATCTTCTGTTCGATGGTTTGGGTGACGCTGTTTTCCACGGTCTGGGCCGAAGACCCCGGGTAGGAGGCGTAAACAGAAATGGATGGCGGAGCCATATCCGGATACTGGGAGACGGGCAAGGTGTAGATTGCAATGACGCCCACCGCCATGATGATAATGGCAATGACCCACGCAAAAACCGGTCGTTCCAGGAAAAATTTCGATAGCATCAGGGGCCTCCGTTAATTTGTTTTTGCAGGCGGGGCCGCATTCTTATTTTTCCCGCTGTTTTTCTCACCCTTTTCAAAAGGGACGGTTTTTACGGAAATGCCGGGTTTCACCTTTTGCATTCCCTCGACGATCACACGTTCGCCTTGCGCAAGACCTGATGAAACCAGCCAGGCATCGCCGATGGCGCGATCAAGCGTAAGATGACGTTGTTCAACTTTACCCTGCTTATCCACGATGAGAACAAGCGGATTACCCTTGGGATCACGCGATACTGCCTGCTGGAGAACGAGTATGGCATTTTTATGAATGCCCTCCTGCACGAACGTCCGGACGAACATTCCCGGCATCAGAATATCCTTCGGATTGGGAAACACAATTCGTAAAATAACCGATCCTGTTGTGGGATCAACTGTTACATCGCGGAATTTGAGTTCTCCCTTTAAAGGGTATTCAGTTCCGTCGTCTAAAAGTAGTTTTACCTTTTGCTGATTTTTACCATTTTGATCAAGTTGACCTTCCTGCAGTTGACGGCGCAAACGAAGGATATCTGTAGTGGACTGGGTTACATCTACATACATTGGATCCATTTTTTGAATGGTAGCTAAAGCCAATGGCTGATGAGCCGTGACCAGAGCGCCCTTCGTAACATTGGATCTTCCAATTCGTCCGGAGATAGGTGCTGTGATGGTTGTATATTTAAGATTGATGCGGGCTGTGTCGACAGTTGCTTTCCAATACTGAATGTCCGCCTGAACCTGTTTCAATGCGGCCGAAGCATCATCATAGTCCTGTTGGCTGACTGCTTTTTCGATCAGTAATTCCCGTAATCGATTAACCTTTAACTGGATTGCCGGTAAATTGGCCTCAGATCTGGCAAGCGCAGCCTTGGCGTTATCAAGAGCAGACCAATAGAGGGCAGGGTCAATCTTAAAAAGCATCTGGCCGGCTTGAACATTGGCACCTTCCGTAAACAAGCGATCCTGAATAATGCCACTAACCTGGGGTCGAACTTCAGCGACTAAATTGGCAGATGTCCGGCCGGTAAGTTCTGTTGTAGTGACAACAGCTTCCGTCTTTATAGTAATAACGGCGACTTCAGGTATGGGTGGAGGACCGCCTGTATTCTGCTTTCCGCAACCGCTGACGATAAAGCCCGCTGCAAAAATAATCGCAACAGTAATCGACCATCTTTTTATGTCATTTTTTTTCATTATATACCTCTGCTATTTATCTTTTTAAATTTAATTACTCATACTGGCTCTTGACTTGGTTAAGGCGAAAGAGCTTTGTAGGGGAAAATATTTTTTATGTACAAAGTCTTTTTAAATATTTGCACTGCTTCTGATTCCATCCCAGCACGCTTCGGTAATTTGCAGAATCAGGGAGTCATCCAATGCAACAAAACCGAGGGTATGGTCGCGTATCAAATAGAGCATGGGACCGATGGCCAGAGAAGAAAGCACGATGAGAGGTAAATCTTTTAAAATCTGCTGCGAGATTCCTTCCTGGAAGATTCCTATGAGTGTGTCGTGCCCGTCAGGATCAATTTTCTTGCCCACAAGTTTGTCGCGGCGTTTGGAGATCCCGTAGGGGGAGTTGAAATACTGCTCCATATAACGGAAATGAAGAGGATGGGATATTAAGTACCGGCAAAGTTCTCCGAAAACGTGGAAAAATTGATCATGAACCGGCTTTCCTGAAGGATAATCATGAAGTAGAACCCCGATCACATTATTTTCCAGTTCCAAAAACAACTCATTGATCAGCACATCCTTATTTTCGAAATAGCGGTAAATCGTACCGGCGGCCACGTGCGCTTTGTCCGCTATCGCCGACATGGGAGCGCCGTGAAAACCCCGATCGGCAATCAGTTCCAGTGCGGCTTGTATGATATCGGCGCGTTTGTCGGAATTCGTCATCATTCTGTTCCTCTCTGGTCGTGAATGAACATTCATTCATAAAAAATGAAAGTTACTTACATCACCGGAAAGGCGCTGTCAAGGACTTTTTTTCGTGCATTTTAAGCAAGGAATAAAATGTCTAATATTCAAGCAGTTGTCAATCCCAGTGCTGTTAAAAAGAGGATTCCGGGAAAAACTTTCAGCGTAGTCATTTGTTCCGGAGACAGCTTGCAGATTAATTTTGCAGACCTCCGGCGCACGAAAATGAGGAAATCGGGAGTTGCGTTGGGGAGGAACAAGGTGAAAGGTTCAAGGAAAAAATGCGAGTATTTAACTTTGCTCCTTGGGCCTGGTACCTTGAACCTTTTCCAGTTCCTCCGGCGTATTGAGATTTTGAAAAAGCCGACCGTCTTTATTAAAGGGACGAATCTGCTCTTCGCTGATTGCCAGAACCCGCATGTCCCGATAAAATCCGGTGATCTTGAGTTTATCCATCAACAGAAGTCTTTTAATTGAAGGAAGACAATTGCGCGAATAAACCGCATGCAGGGGCTGATAGCCGTCGGCAGTTTCCGGCACGATCACATCGTATTTTCCCGCCTGTGCAAGCAGATATTCAACGAAGTCTTTATTGAGAAAAGGCATGTCGCAGGGACAGACAAAAGCGTAATCGGTTTTCGCATAAAACAAACCGGTATAGATTCCCCCGAGCGGACCTTTCCCTTTGTAAATATCTGTGGCAATAGCGGCGTCGGCAGATTCAACATAGGAAAGAGGATCATTAGTGACGATTATAATGTCGGCAAAAATTTGTCGATAGAGATTCATTGTTTTATCAATCAACCGCTCGGCGTCTATTTCCAAAAATGCCTTATTCTCGCCCATGCGTGTGTTTCTGCCGCCGGCTAAAATAATTCCAGTCAAATCTTTCTTCATAATAAAACTTATCTTCCTTACCTCGTTATCGTTCTAACATTGTTTTTGTATCTTCGTTAACTTTAAATCTTTGAACGTTGAGCATAAATATTTCCAGCTTGTTCATGACATTGGGAGGCAAAAGATTGCCGTCAATTTCAATGGAAATAATAGGATATTTTTGTTCTCTGGCCCAGGGAGTCAGAACCCCTTCGATCACACGACCGATAAGACAGGCAAAAGGCGAAATATTTACTATTCCGGAATACCCGTCCATCATTGCCGTTGCGGCAACACCGCTGGATATGCTTATTTCGGAATATAGTTCCTGACTAACAAAAT
>JQDQ01000133.1 GCA_000747625.2 Smithella sp. SCADC | reverse complement strand
CCGCAGGGAGAAATCTATTTAGTGATCTCGCAGATTTCTCAGTCACTCCGTTCCTTCGAGATGACATCGTTTTTCTGCAAGTAGGTACTAGTGCATACTTGCAAAAGTTACCGATATGTCATTTCGACCGAAGGGAGAAATCTTATTCAATGATTATAAAGATTTCTCAGTCACTTCGTTCCTTCGAAATGACACGGTTAATATTGAAATTAAGCACTAGCACTCTGGCCTATATGGTCTGTACAATTTCCGCCAATGCAGGACTACCCCCAGCATCTTTTTCAGGCGCAGGTGTTGAGCGCCTATAACGATCCCGCATTCGACTATCGCCAAAACTTCGAAATCCACCTTCAACCCGTGTATGCCAGTTTCTTTCTGACCACCCTTTTCTTCTCCAGTTTTTTTCCCATTGAAATCGCCGGAAAACTCTCGCTCTCCCTTTATCCGATCCTGATTGCGATTATTGTGGTGCGACTGGGTCACCGCCTCGGTCATGAAGCCACCCCTTGGGGCGCCCTGCTCTTCTTTCCGCTGGCATTCAACCAGCAGTACTTCCTGGGCAACGTCAACTATTTGCTGGCGCTGCCTCTGCTCATCCTCATCCTGCTGGACTATGAGGATTTTCTCGGCGGCACTTTCGGCGCGTGGCCGATGGCCAGGCATTGCCTCTGGCAGGTGGCGCTGTTCATCACCCACCCGTTCATTTTTAATGTGTACGTTTCGCTGGCGGTCGTTACCGCCTTCATTGTCCGGCGGAGGACGGCTGAATTCAAGGTCAAGGTGCTGGCCTCATTGAGCGTGGCGATCCTTCTCTTCGTGGCATCCTGGGTCATAAGCCGGGTGTCACCGTCTTCACAATTTCCCGCTGCCCCGGGAATCGGCTGGCTAGTACCCACAAAGACATTGGAGTTCTTCGCCATGATGTTCAATGGGATGCAGAGGTTGGGCACCGCCGATTGCGTTGCGCTGGTTTCATGGGGGAGCGTGTTCATCGTGGTGCTGGGAGCACTGAGCGCCAATTGGAGGGAACGAGGCAACCCTCCCCTGTTACATTTAGTTTTTCTCGTTTTAACGATCTACGGTTTCCTCATCCTGCCGTTCCGAATTGGGGCATATACCTATATCAATCTGCGCATTGCGGCCATAATCTACTTCCTGATTGCGCTCCTGTTGGCTCAGGTGGTGCGATTCAGAGGATGGTGGCTATATTTATTTATCGGTCTTCTAGCTTGTTGCATGGCTGGGTCGATAGTGAAGCAGGCGCGCATCTCGTCGGAGATCAATGAAATCGTGCCGGTGATCAGCGCCATCCCGCCAAACTCCCGCATTCTCCCGCTCGTCTTTGACAACGATTCGCCAGAGTTGGACAGCTTTTGGTTCGATATCCATCTGCACGATCATGATTACTATCACGTCCTGGTCGGCGGTGGCTTCAACCCCTACCTGCTCCGGGCGCCGCTGCATCCGTTACATTACATAAGAGGGCAGGAGCGTCCGGCCCCCGGCGAATACCAGCCAGACCGTTTTTCCTGGAAAGATTACTCTGCGGATTATAAGTATTTCCTGGTTCGAGGAACGCCGGAGGGTGTGGACAAATATCTGTCAGAAACCTGCAACCAAGTTTGTGTTTCAGGCAAATGGACCCTTTTCGAGCGTAAATTGCGGTAAGGTTCGCACCGTGGCCCAACGTATAGTGCGAAGAAGAAGTGCTTGCTGAAAACAACTACTTTATTAGTAACAGAGTCATTGCTTTTTCGGATCGTTTTCCAATGCCATAATATGATCCATAAAACCCCGCACCTTGCCAGATTCCTTCCCATGGTGAATTGATATTTCCGCTTTCTTAAGGGCATAGTAGGCATTGGATCAACGAGGGCAGCTTTTTCAATGTGGTCAACATCTATCGCTGACAATATTTTTGCTTGGAGTTCCTTCAATCGCAGTTAATGTAATTTACGTAATAATACTGAATGTGACGAATCACTGTAAGCGAGATTAAAATCACCCTTACACAACAATAGTTTTCTTATCACAGCATTATTTTCACAAATCACATAATCAAATTTGTATTTATCAAAAATCTTTTCCCATCCATCAGCCCCGAAATAGATTGAAGTATAATCGCGCATAAATCTGTCACCATACATCTCCGCACGAATATCAATAAAGACTCTTTGTTGTGGATAAAGTCGATAGATTAGGTATCCGCCATAATGATAAGTATTAAAAAATCGACCGCTTATCCCATTATTCACGATAAAATTTACTGCCTTTACTGGGAGAAAACTGTTAATTTTTTCCAGTTTCTTCTCGCGAAGCATAGGGGCAATAATAATCATTGATAAAACGACAATACATAATAGAGCACCATTCATTAAATATTCTTTCTTTCCGATATCACGACCACTTTTTTTTCGATCTTTTACCCACTTTCCCATATTAGTGAGCTTTAGTGATTTAATTTCGTACCCATGTTTAGCCGTCACTAACGCAAAAGGCACAATAGTCAAAATGGCAAGAGGGATATGCCGTATCGCAAAAAAACTGATAAAAATTAGCGAACCGGGCAAGACTAACTCAGTTAGATCAGGCCTCTTTTTTAGATAGATATAATGAACCACAAATACGAGGATAGAGAACAAATAGGCTCGATAATAGAAATCAGCAAAGTCAGGACTGCGCCATTCGCTAATAACACTCATCGCATCTTTGTTCATTAACAGAAAAGGGGATATCCATTGTTTTATAAAATAAGGATTTATAGCACTGGCTAGAATTGTCACTGCAATGATCAGTGTTAACCGGTGAAGCTTATTATCAAAACATTTTTTATCACTGCCCATCCAGCGCCTTAAATATTCACAAGCAATAAAAAGACAGAGAAAAGCAATGCCAAATATGTATGCACCATGAGAATTAACCCAAACAAGCATTAGTACTGGTAAAATAATTGCAAATCGTAAAGTATCGCGATATTTATAATCAAAAATAACAAAAAGAAATATCGCATAGCATAGAAAAGTGATGATCTGAGGACGTGGCTGTATGAATATTGAGTAAAAACCAAACAGCAAAAGCACGACCACAATGGACAGATAATTTTTTTTCCCATTAATAATTCCCGCATTAAATGCAACATAGAATGCAAGTACACCTAATCCGGAAGTAAATAATACAATGCCATTTTCACCGGCAAGAGAATATATGCAATAAAGGAGAATCTCGAACAACCACTCATGCATGTTCCATGGCTGACCTGCCATTGTATAAGAAAACACATCGACATGTGGCAACATATTATGTTCGACGATGTACTTGCCAGCCATTAGATGCAGATAATAATCGGG
>JQDQ01000132.1 GCA_000747625.2 Smithella sp. SCADC | reverse complement strand
ATAGGTTACGTCATTTTTCCCGGTTCCGGCTTGGTTCCGGGCGGTTCCGAGACGCCCAAGCAAATCTTCCTTGGGGTCATCGTCAAAACCGTCCGGTTCGTCCATGTACTGACGATCTTTTATTTTATTGCCTATTTCCCGTTCCGCCTTGGTGGCGGGGTCAATGGAATCGCCGGGTATGATTACAAAGCGAGGGTAACAGGCGTCGATATAGGTTGCCGCGAGTACGTCACAATCATAGAGAGCCTCATAATCGTCTGTAGGCAGTGTGGTCATATCAACTTCGACATTGATATCTTCCGCTGGCACTATGGTATTTTTGATAGTTCGGTCTATTATTTCTTTTAATTCTGCAAGGTTCATTTACTCCCTCCAATCTTCTCAATTTCCTCAATCAAAATCACCTGCGCCGCCTCCCGGTAAACCTCCCGGACATCGGCGTCAGTATCCTGGCCCATATACCTTCCAAATGCCTTATTTGTCTCACTCATGGACGCCCTTTTGATTTCCTCCGGCGATCGGAATTTCCTTAACGCCCGGACGCTTGAATGCCGGGTGCCGCCGTAGAGGTCAACGCCTTCAACGCCCAGATTCTCACATGCCTTTTTCCACCACTTGTAAAAGTATTTCATGCCGAATGGCTCATCCTCATGGACACCGGACACGCCCTTGATATGCCTAAAAAACCGCATCGCCGGGAATGCCGGTGGTAAAGATTCCAATAGCTCAACATCTTCCTTGATAAGTGGAATTGACTTGTAACAGGTCTTTGAATCCTCCTCGATGATGTAAAGATATCCATTCGCCGGGTCGATATTGCCTTCAAGGATCTTGATTAGCTCTCCGGGCCGTAGGCTGATATAAGTTGTCAGCCATTTGATGCCCAGGTAAACTTTCGGGTTCGGGCAGATCCGGCGAACCTCTTCCACGATCTGAATTTGCACCTCTTTGCTCACGGTGCGCCGGTATCCCAGAATATATTTAACCTCTGGAAATTCGGGCAGTTCGCGGATTTCGCGGCGCTTTCTCAACCATGAGTAAAAGTTATGGATCGTGGACATGATGTTGTGCTTCGTTTTGCCGGATAGCTCGGTCAACTCCTGCAGAAAGTCTTCAAAATCTCCATACCTAAGATCCTTGACATTCCGGTTCTGGAAATACTCCTGAGCGTGCCGGATATGAGCAATGAGGTTTTTACGGGTGCCCGGCTTGACCTTGCCGGAATGGTAGCTCAACCATTTGTTGCTCATGTTGGAAAATCCGAGCGGGTTGTCTGGCTGGTAGTCTCTTTCATCAAATGTCAGCTCATCGGTCTTGAATCGCCAGCCGGTCAAAGTCCGCTGTGCGTCCTGATATGACCGGAACCGCTTTTGCAATTTCCCGAATTTTACCCGGAAAGATGCGGCCCGGATCTTCGGGTGCTTCGGGCAGATTAAACCGTTAATGTGATTGTCAACAAACTTGCCACCGCAGACAGGACAACGATCTTCGGAATAGATGCCTCCCTTCATACACACCTCCATCTGGTTATGGTTTACCCCATATGGAGATTGTATTTGATTTTCGGCGGCGGGTGCAAACATTTTAGGCGTGGGCCTCTGTTACTTAAGTTCTGTCTTTACTCCTGCTTGAATCAGGAGCGGCGGTTTACAGGTGATTCGATCTGAAACATACAGGCGCAAATCGACAATTTCATAAATGTCATTACTGACGCCGATCTTGACCTCTATGGTTTCGGCCGGTGTCCTTATGCAATAAACCGCCTTGTCTATGAGGTTTTTCAACTCTAATAGATTCATAGCCTTGCCTCCTAAAGCCTGCCGATAGGCGGGAAGATGTCTTTGATAACGGACGCATCGCCTTTGTATGCCACTATGATTTTTTGCTCACGCTTCGGGAACTTTCGATAATCAAGTGTTTTCTTTGCCTGTGCGAGGCGTGTAAATTCAGACTCTAAATATATGATTTTATTGTATACTGACAGTCCGCTTTCCTTGAAAAATATCTCTGTTTCTGCTTCGTGGCAGTGGTATGAACCGTTTTTGTCTCTACTATCGCCAGTCATTACGACGAAAAAACGGTTATCATTGAGGTGGTCGATGGCTACCTTGTACCCGGCAAAGAGGGTGTCTCTGAAATCGTTGTAGGTTCCAAGGTGGTTGATTTCGCCTTCGGGTGGCTGCCCATCATAATCAACATACTTTTCAACTCTATAATAGGGCGGACAGGTGAACACCAGATCAAACATGCCCTCTGGCTTATAGGTGGCGCTATCGCTCTTTACCCATCGGACGCCCGGAAATTCAGAGCATATCTTGTTGTTTGCGTCGCACTGGTTTTGACGGATTTCGCTTGCAACATACTCATCGCCATAAGCGCCAGAGACAAAGCCGAACTGAACGCCACCCCCAAATGGGTTATAAATTCGCCTGCCTTCTTTCGGCATAAAGAAACGCAGGATACACTCACACGCAACCGGATCAAGCACTGACGCATTACCGTTAAGGGACTTGCCTTTATTCACCACCACCTTATCATCGTCAATCGATCGCTCCGTGAGCACCACATTAGAGAATCCACTTTCCCCCTGCCAGCACCCTTCGCGTGATGCAAATTTCGGATTCAGGATGCCATGCTTTTCTCCTGCTGCTTCAATCCTTTCGTTCCATTCCTTTTTCATCTTGAGCCAATCGCCCTTAACCGAGTTCCATGTGTTCGTCATGGTCGCATGTGCGAGCCGCTTCATCCTGACCTGTTCCAGCGTGCCATAAACCATGTATTCAAAACCGCTCAACGTCAGGTATGTTTGAAATCCGATAGCATTAAACACCTTCGGGCATTCAAGATCATGCTTCGTGCTTACGGTCATGATCATGGGATAGCCGTATGTATTTTGCTCAATGATCTTGTTAACCATTTCGCTGTAAATCGCCTTGTCCTTTCGGTCCAGCAACATGGCCGATTGAAGCAAGCAAAACTCTCCTGCGTCATGGTTCACCTGAAAGGTAAAAAACCCGCTGAACTCTCCGTTTATTTTCAGTATGATGGCCGAATGTATCTGCATGTTTTTCCGCGCGGCCCTGTATGCCACCTTGTCATCAATCGCCAGTTTTGCAACGGCTTCCTCATACCCTGAACCGATGACGCTTTTGACATACTCGAACTCAACCCTATCCAAAAATAGATCGCCCTGCTTTGCCGTGCTCTCACCGTGTCCACACTTGAAAACATCTCCATTCTGCTTGTCCACAACACACCCTCCTATCCATATTTTTTGAAATTTAACCCCGCATTGGTCCGGGCAAGTGTCGCATGTGCCAAGAAATGCGCTCCGGTTTGCGATACTCACACAAGAACCGCCGCCAAGATCCCTATGTCTTTCAACTATGATATGCCCATCAATAACCATATGGTTTGTTTTTGGGATTCTCAAGGGATTGTCGATCACTCGAAACCGCGCAAATAAATCACGTTGGATTTCATTCAGCCCTTGCCCGTAAACGGTGTTTCCAAAACGGGCAGTTACAACCCTCAAAACCGCCCCGACAGAATTGTCTTTCAGCCTTAAATATTGCATTAACCTATGATCACGTTCGCCATCACTATCAAGCGGGCTGGTTGATATGTTTACCACCGCGCCAATATCCCGAAGGGCTTTAACGTGATCGTCCGATAAATCTTTCCACGATTTCGTAACAATGACCGGCGTCCTGTATTTGCCTAACCACCCGCAAACATCGACGGTATAATCCCAATCGTGGCAAGGATCGCCCATTGTGCCGATTCGAAACCAGGGCTTAGAGTGGGTCTTAACCATGCGCTCAACGCTTGATTTATCGCCTCCCTTCCGACTTACTGACTTTGCAAAATCAAAACCATATAATTCTGCCATTTTATAAGCATAGCATAATCCGTAGCAACCTCCAATCCCATGAGCTTTTACGCCCAACTCGCAGCCCTTCACGGTGTCCACATCAAGAACACCCTTTCGGTTGAGGCTCGCTGATAATGTTGGCAGGTATGACTTCACCTAATCCACCCCTCAACACTCAGCATGGCGGCGATGGCGATCAGGGCGGAGATTATGGTTAATAGGTCTTCTGTCATTGTCTGAGTATGCCCTCCAATTCACACAGTGCCGCCATAGCCCATCCCGTCGAAGCGGGCACGTTTTGATGGTATCCCCAAAAGATCGCCATCACCACAGAGGTTGCGAGCCAGAATGTTTTCATTTCCCCTCCCAACAATACTCACATGCCGCCCAAGCAGCTATCATGACGGCATCGGCTTCGTTATCATCTATCGGTTCCCGCCCAATCAGCTTCCGGGCAGCGGCGATCATTTCAGGCTTGCCAGCGTTCCCCCTGCCTGTCGACCATTTCTTGAGCGTCATCGTCGGCACGGTGGCGCACTCAAGCCCGTTGTTGGCGGCGGCCTCCTGAACTCTGCCCGTCAGGTTCACGCATATCTCCGTGGCAGCCCCTCCCCGGTGGTGCGCTCTCTCGTATGCGATTAAGTCAGGTCGTGCCGTGTCGATGATCTGAGAGAGCCATTTGCGGAACCTCAAGAACATGAGGCCGTTTGATTCGCCGCGGCGCTTGGCAAAGTCCTGAACTCCGCTCTCAATGATCTTGCCGGCGGCGCTGTCGAATATCGCCCAGCCGGTTTTTGTGGCTGTGTCTAGGGCTAGGATTTTCATTTATTCAGCGCCCCTTCTTTCGATCATACCTTCAGCATACCAGTATGCCTCGTTGACAATATCAGCCATGCCACACCGCGAATCACTTGGCAGACTCGAAAGTATTCCAACCAAGGCTTGCCCGGCGAAATAGTCACGGAGAGTCATGCCTTTATGATCGATAAACCGATTGTCATATATGCCGCTTACTTCCTCTTTATTTGGAAACGCGCACCCACCATCGATTATTTTATCTTCCATTTTCTCCATCCCATTCATTTATTCAGCGCCTCCGCTGTGATTTCGGCGGCCTCGCGGGTCTTGAAAAGCTCATCAGGAAAATAAAACCCGCTCAAACCTTTGCATTCGTAACTTTCTTGAACGATATCGCCATCAACACACACCTCAATGTAATCGATCTTTTTAGGCCCGATTGCCTCATATTTTCCGATAGTTTTTGTTCCTCTACAGATAGCCCACACCTCATCACCAATACTGAACTCTGTTTCGATCTTCATTTCCCCTCCCACTCATCCCGGCAAAAAGCATCACACCATCGACGCCCGGCCGGTAACGGTTCGCCGCAATTCAGGCAAAAGCCGGTCTCAACCGGGCCGGTCGGCTTGCGGAGTTTCAGACTCTCCGATAGGATTTCCGCTGATACCTCTTGCGCCCGGTCGAGATCGTCCATTTATATTCCGCCCTCGTACCCGTAATCCCCTATCAACCTCATTACTTCCCGGCCCTCCCGCGTTAGGCATTTTTCCTGCCTGAGAGCTTCGAGTTGAAACGGGAATGGCCTATCCCAGTTTTCTACTATCCTCGCCACCTCATTGAAGAACATCGCCTGCTCCTCTGACGATACATTGCAAAAACAAAATGCTAATTCGTCCGGGCTTGGCTTGATATGCGTTCTTATGGTTCTTTCTATCATCCCAACACCTCGTTAATTTCGTTAACATATTCATCCCACTCAACCCGAGTCCAGAACCGCCCAGCGTACCAATGGCACTTGCAATTCGGGCAGTAATAATGCCGATCAGGCCCGAGACCCTGGGACAGATCGACTTTGTTTTTGTGGGTGCAGGTTTTCATTGCTCACTTCTCCGGCGGGGTAAACTTGATTGATACTCTCCAACACTCTCCAAGGCCAGCACATAGCCCCTCTTGCATAGCCTTCACGATCTGACTTGACCCCTTTTTGCTGTTAAAAAATCTCTCGAACTCTTTTTGTAAAAACTCCTGCTTGCTTTTCAGGTACTCCTGGAGAGTGTTTTTTATTGCCTCGTTAATCATCGTTTCCGAGAGCCACGCGAGCCTCGGTTTTCCGCTGCTATAGGTGGTCGTGTTGCCGTTGGAATCAACCTTCTGATTCATATACATTGCCACCATATCGGAGATTAGCCTTTCGTGGCCGCCCATAGAGGCAACAATCGCCTCGTTAATCTTCGTTTCGATAATCGGCTTTATCAAGCCTTCGCTGATCTTAAATTCTAAAGTGTCTGCCATTTCCTCATCCTTCCGTTGTTGGTTTCGTTTTCAATCCGTCCACCCATTTCTCTTGTTCTTCAGCTCCTGCTCGTTAGGTTCAGGCCACACCGACACCCGGTGATATTTGCGCCGGATGGCAAATCTGAGGCCGTCAAGCATGAGTATTGAGCTGTTGATATCTTCAATGATATCGTGCGCCTTTTCGATTGACTCCACCGTGTTATCTTCCATCTTACAGACGCCGCCGATGGCTCTTTCGAGGCGGTCGTGGATCGCTGTAATTGTCTCTTGGGGGTCCATTGTCATCCAATCCTTTTTCTAAAGGTGACCCTCACTTCAATTTCTTCGGCATACAATGGAAGCGTCATTGGCTGTTTGGTAGTGCTTCCGCAAACTGAACATGCATTCTTGGGGGTAATTGAGCCTTCAATTTCGGCATACCCATTTTCCGGGACATTTTCCTCAAAGAAGGCAATGAGTTCTCGTTTATCAAGAATCATCTTCATCCTCTTTCATTTTGGCGGTTCAGCCCCCGGGAAAGGGCACCCGGAGGCCTTGCCGCTGTTGCCAGATTCGCAGGCTTCGAGCCGCTACTTTTCCCGTTCTGGTTGCCGGGGATGGAGGGGCATGGCCCGATATTGCCGCCTCGGTGCCGGGCGGTGGAGCTTAATTGATAGTTGCATCGGCCCGCTCTGCCTCAATGATGGGCCGTTGCAGGTCGGACTGTCTCATGGGCCTGATATCGATTGTTCTACCGTCATCGATGGCAAGATATGTGATTGTCTTCGCCTCGTAATCGCGGATGACGTTGCACTCAATCGACCGCATCTCGAATCCGGATTGCAACTTGCGGGCATATCCGTTGATCTGTGAGTCGGCCAATTCGATCTTGCTCTTGAAATCGGCCTTGATGGCCTTCAGCTCTTCGTCCGCCTCGCTCTTATCACTGACAGCCTGGGCCAGTTGTTGAGCAATCTTTTTCTTCTCTTCCTCCGAAAATGTGTGTTTTCCGAAAATTGATTCTTTTTCCATTCCTCACTCCTTTGGTATCGGTTCCCAAATTGGGAACTCTTTTCTTATTCAGTACATCCGGCGTGATAACCGTAATAGCCCGGTGCGGCCACCCCATGTCGTTGATCTTGAGTACCGCATCAATCTCAGGCACCCAGTACATTGACAGCGCAACGAACCTGTCGCCGCATTCATCCACGCCGATGACACCACGTTGCAGCACCACAGCGCCACGGATCAGGGCCTTG
Source organism: Smithella sp. SCADC (assembly GCA_000747625.2). Lineage (GTDB taxonomy): Bacteria > Desulfobacterota > Syntrophia > Syntrophales > Smithellaceae > Smithella. The sequence goes on along the minus strand of JQDQ01000132.1, from coordinate 32,343 downwards.
ACAAGCTCGGGGGTCGGCAACGAGCCTACACGGCGTTGCCACCTTATGATGAAGTGCTCGCTTAGATGCACGCGCTCATCCTTGTTTGCCGCATATACTGAACCTGCTGCATCGAATCAGCGCCCGGTATGGCTGGCATCCCGGCCTGAGCGTTGGCATATTCGATCCGGGCCACGCAGTTCTCACATTCGGGCCGGTTCTTGGTGCCTCTGCCAATCGGACACGCTTCGCAGGGCGGGCGGTGCATTCCTGATTGCCGCCACTTGGCAAGGTCGATAGGCGCCACGGCTGGCTTCGGTATCACCCTAATGGCCCTTGGCTTCGGGCTGATATCTGGACGCCTGAGCCTGAATGATACAGTCGCCCTTGTGACGCCCACTTCATCTGAGGCCTTTCTATGGTTTCCGAGCTTCTCAACGAGGAATCTCAGCATCGGAGCAACATCGTCGCTGCCGAATTGGGTTCCATGGGTCTGATTTATTCGCTCTATGATGGTCTGCCAGTGTGCGAGGCTCATTACGCTCCCACCTCCGGCTTGAGAACGGAGCCGTCAGGCATGACGATAGGGGCTTGCTTGGCTTTGATCTTGTCCTTGAGGGATGCGGCGGGGTCTTTCTCTTCCGGTGTAACAACCTCGAACCAGTCGGCGGGTGAACTCATTCCGTCCTTGAGCGAGTTGTAAATCTTCCTCAGACTCACGACCTGAGCGGGGGTGATCGAATCGAGTCGGCGCTGGATGCGCTTTTCGATCTGCTCCTTCGTGACCTTGTAGGCCTCGAACGACTCAACCATTTTCTTGATGGCATCCGGGCCGGTGTCGGCCTTGGCTTTCAATGTCTGTTCGCACTGAGCCACGGCGGCCTCGATCACATCGCCGGGAATCACTCCAAGGATGCAGGCACGAAGCCGCCGCGCTCCCTGATTGGCTGTCATTTCGTAGATGTCGCGGGGATCTTGCAGGGCATACTTGCCCTTTTTCGTGTAGCGTTCATGCTTGACCTGAAAGGTCTTTTCTTGCTTCGTGTTGGTTTCCATGTCCCAAGCGTATGTCTGGACAGTGCTTTCACCGTTGCGCTGTTCGAGTTCTTTTACGCCGAATTGAATGTTGCCCCAATTCTGGGCGATGGCTTCGGCCATGCGGATGGAGGGGCCGGATATATCCGTGCCGCCTCTGGCGTAAGTATAAAGGGCTTGCTCTGCCAATGCCGGACGCTGGCAAGCGGTCAAGATCCTGTCCATTGCTTCGATCTGATTCCGGGGGAATTTCTTTGCAAGAACGATGGCGCTCTGAACCTCTGCCATTGCGCGATGCTGTTCGATGTCCACAAGCGCCTGTGACTGCTTCGGTTGAGTCGCTACTGGCGCGTCAAAGATTGCTGCTGATTTGGTTTCCAATTTCTCTGCCCTCCTTGTTGGGTTTGGTTACTTGATAAGGAATCTTCTGGACCCTTCGCCGGTGATCAGATATTCGGCGTAAAGATCCGGGTGATCCGTCTGGAATAATTTCGAGTTGAACGATTTCCGGCCCTTGCTCATCCGGTAGGTAACGAGTGGGCTTCCGGCCTCATCGGTCAGGGTGTCGCCGGTGTCGCCCAGAGCAATGATGATCCGGCCTTTCAGATCTTCCTCTTCGGCCTTGAGCGCGTCCAGTTTGGCTTTGACCTCTCGCAGATCTTCAACGGCTTGCACCTCCGCTTTGCCGGCAACAACAACGCCCTGCGCTTCGGATTTCCCGAATCTTTGCACGGCATCGGCGTAAGTGGTTGGCTCGGGTGGGTTGCCGTCAACGACCCGCTTCCAGAAATCGGCGCAGGCATCGATGATCATTTCCTGCAATTCCGGGTCTGACGGAACCTCATAAATGACCGGCCACGCCCCGGCGATGGAGACAGGGACATCGAAAACCGGGAATCCGGTTACGGCCATGTAGTGCTGGACTTGCAACATGTAATCGTCTGGAATCTCATTCGTTCCGGGTTCGCCCCATTCCCGGCCAGACCGGGCGGTCTTGATTTCAACGCCCCGCGGCTCATCGGTGAAGCCGTCCAGCGAGGCCAGCATGAAAGGGTGTTTCGAGTGATAGAGGATCTTGTCAGGCACTCGGACCGGGTGGCCGGTTGTGTCTGAGTACCATTGTCTGATGGTGGGCTCCATGCGCTTGCCCCAGTCGGTGAGGTCATTGCCCTTGAAGCCGTCGACCTCTCCGCGCTTTTCCTGGTAGACTTGGAAGGCGCTCTTCCAGGGTGACAGGCCGAGGATGGCTGCTATATCTGCCCCACCGATTCCTTTGCGCCGTTCTTCAAGCCATTGTGCGTTGTCCATCTGTTACTTCCTCCACTTCTGATTTGGGTTATGCTGTTGCCTGTGCCGCCGCTTTTCTGGGAACCGGGGCTTGCAGGATCGCCCGAATATCCTTGAACCGGGATGCCGTCAGTTTCAGCTTTTCATTCTGCTCTTCGAGTTCGGCATTCCGTGCCATCGCCGCCTTCAATGCCTCTTTCGTTTTGGCATGGGCCGCAACTTCAGCCGCGTACATGGCCTTGTAATCGGTGAACTTTTTCTCAATCTTCGGGGTATGATCGGCCAGAATCGCCTCAATCTTCTCGAACTTCAGCTCTTTCTTTGCTCCCGCTTTCGCCCGGTTGATGTGCGCCATCGCCTTCGCCGCGTTCTGGGATGAACAGCGCCGCATGACCCGCGCCACAAAGCCGACGCCCTCGCTCTTACACTCCTTCGGAAACCGGATATAAGCCGCCTGCATCTCCATGTATTTCGTCCGGGTCAGGTTGAAGCGGTCTTGCACATAATCGTAAAAGGTGGCCCGTTCGTACCGCTTGTTTTCCTTGTAGCGCCCGGAGGTCTTGAGGTAGATCAGACTTTCGATCATGTATTGATCGGCGGTTCTGGCCTTGGCAATGTTGCCGTCTATCCGGCTTTCGATTTCGTCAATGGTCATCTTTTGCAGGTCTTGTTTCTCTTTCATTTTCATGCTCCTTTTTGGTTTGGGGTTCGCACAGACAGAATGGGTTTCAAAAGGGTATTGGCTCGCAATACAACGATGGGGTTCAGGGTCATATTGACTCGCATTTCAACATTGGGTTTCAAAAAGTTCATGGCTCGCATATCGAAGATAGGTTTCAGTGGTCCAGTGGCTCGCACTTGCCGTTTGGGTTTCAGCTTTTCAATGGCTCGCAGATCCTGATTGGGGTTCATTATCCATGTGGCTCGCAGCTTGCCGATGGGGTTCATTGCCCTTCTGGCTCGCACAATATATATAGGTTTCAGTGGATTAATGGCTCGCATCCGGATCATGGGTTTCAGGTCCATACTGGCTCGCAACATAGAGATGGGTTTCATTCACGCTCTGGCTCGCAATCATACAATAGGTTTCATGGCGTCACTGGCTCGCAGCGACTTCTGGGGCTTCATTGGTTCAATGGCTCGCATTCCAGCCCTGGGTTTCAATGGCGATTTGGCTCGCAGTCTACCGATGGGTTTCATGACTTTTCTGGCTCGCAAAGAGTCCGTGGGTTTCAATGGATGAATGGCTCGCAAATGATCCATAGGATTCAGACTCTACCCGGCAAAATAGAACGGTTTGACGATGTTGGTATGGCCCATGATGACACCGGAATAGGGGTCAGATACGGGCTTCCCGGCAAGGGTTCTTGACACGTGCCAGAAGTGAGACAGGAACAATTTGACGGCCTCATTCCGGGCCGCATTGTGAACGTGACCCTTTGACCAATCAGGATGGTTCTTTTGATGTTTGGCTTTCCGACTGAGCATGAAGGCTTTATAGGGATGATCTTCTTTTTGCCGGTTGAACTGATCGCCAATGTGAAAACCGAGCGTCCGGCCCGGTGTACTCCAATTTGCAACAACTCCCTTAGCTCGCTTCGGCATGTTGCCGTCAACGGTATGGCGGCCCATGAATGCCCACCATTTTGATATTGTCGGAAAGTCCCGCTGAGAAAGGCGATATTTCAAAACGCCGTCATCCTTGGACGATTCCCCGCATCCGGTGCAGATCATCGCGCCCTCGGTCTTTTCCAGATCCTCTCCGCACTTCTGGCAAATCGACACGAATTTATAGTTGAAATGGATGATCAGTTTTGCCGCAAGGATAGGGCCGATGCCGGGAATGTCCTTCATCCACTGTTCCCAGATATCGAATTGCGGCAGCTCCTTTTCGATGTCCCGGCCATATCGCCCCTTGACGGTGAGCAATCCGGCTTCCTTGCCGACGCCCTTCAGTCCGGTGTCGCAGCTTGTTCCGTCATCTTCGGAACCGGGCAGGCCGATGGATCGTTGCTTGATCTTGGCGATCAGCTGAGTAACGCCATCATAAGCTTTCAACTGAAAATTCAGGTTTTGGATTATTCTTTCAAACGCCTCATCAAATTCTTTCATGCCTTGCCCCCTTCAATGGTTTCAGTTACATCAAACATCCCAAAAAGATCACCACCGCAATGCCGGCAATCAACGCACCCACGCCAAGCCCATACAGAACCCGCCGGGCATCAACTCTTGACGGCCTCGGTTCGATGGACGGAAAATCGAACCTAACCAGCAGGTCTCCGCATACCGGACATCTGTTGCCGTTTTCGGTCAGTGACACATTCCCACACGCGCACTTGTAAATTGATCTCATGGCTCCCTCCTTGCCGAGTCTCTTTCCAGCGTTTTGATGCACTTGGCCTCAAGCCTTCCGAGCCACTTCTTGTATTTCTTGTCGCCGTTGATATTCCGCTCCGCAATCTCCCACGCTCTCTTTTTAAGAATCCTTCTTGCTGTTTTCGGTTTCATGGCATCCTCCTTTCATTGTTCCGCAAAAATTTTTTTGCTTATATTGGCTGTAATCTGATGACCCGTCCGGATATTCGTCGCGCTCAGGGTTGAAATATTCTTCGGCTTTCAGGCAAGCCTCCGACCAGGCAGTTATTTCAGCCGCGTCGATTTCGGCCTCGAACGGCTTGGCCCGGATTTTATCTTTCGGTTGCAGGTGCCACGCCCAATCTGATACCGGAGGCGTGACCGGGCCAGCCCAAAGAACTTCTCTCGGCATTTCGGCAAGGGTCCGGCGCACTGTCGATCCGTAAAACTCAACCACGATTCGACCATCCGCCCACATTTTTTCATGGTGCGGATTCCCATCGTCGGACGGGATTTCTTTTAGGCAGATCCCGACACCGGCGATAATCGGCCCCCATGTGCAATCTCGTATATCTGAGCCGTTTGTAATGCGGTCAAAATCTCGTTTCATGACTGGGCCAAGATACCAGTAGTATCCTGCCCGTTTGGGTTTTTCAGATGTCCATTTCATGGCTCCCTCCTTTTTTGTTTTGGACGATACCCGGCGCACCAGTCAGCCGGGCCGGTTTGTTCGCCCTGCTTCACGACTTCGCAGCGGGGCGTGTTGTACTTTCGGCAGTTGCTGCAATTTTTTATGTTTGAGTTAACTTTTTTAATTGACATGCCGTTAAACCTGATTAATAAATTAATTACAGGCTAACTTATTAGCCTGAGTTACATCGTCCGGCCAAATTTCATTTGCCGGTTTGCCGATTGCACTGGCTATCTCGGTTCGGATCTTGGCCGAAACTCTGATACCGGATAGGACTTGATTGACGGTTGAGGTTGCTACTCCGCATCGGCGGGCAATCTCTTTTTGGGAGATACCGAGTTTTATTAGTTCGGATTTGATTTCGTTTGGGTTCATTTAATTTGTTCCTTTGAGCTAATTTATTTAGTTTTTTAAAACCCTAAACCTAATTAATTAGCCTGTCAAGCTAAAATATTAGCTTGGGTGAATTTTTATGGAAAAAAATTTGTCCGATCAAGTTTGGGAACCGTAACGCTTCGATATTGCAACGGAAATAAAAAAGGGTGCAAAACGATTGCACCCCGCATCAAATTATTTTCGGATCGGATTAAATTTTCGTGTCACCCGCCCGCGCATACCGGTGGTCCCGCAAATATTCCTGCCTTATCCCGGCGATCCGGCCAGAGACATACGATAGGCCCCGGTCCAGAGCCTCTTCGGCGGCCAGAGGGAAAGCCTCGGAGGTTTCAGGCGGCGGCACTATCGCGGCCCGGATCATCTCAATGGCCCGGTCGATCAACTCAATTTCAGTCGGTAACATTTTATCCTTTCAAAAAAATGTTGACATCCACACAGTGGCGGTTTATGTATTCGATACATGATGTCTTTGGTTCGTTCATCCGGATGTTGCCAGCATCCGGAAAAAAAAGAATGAATCAAAAAGGTGGAATCGAGAGACTCCCTCCAACAGAAGCCCGCCCTAATCGGCGGGCTTTCCTTTAAGGCCGCTCGGACGGCGGCCCCATCTCCCGCGGCTCCTGGCCGATGAGTCTTTCCCTCAATTCCCGCCACCTCGAAAGACGGTTGCTGTTCCGGGTCAGTAGTTCCGGTTCCCCGCGCCGGAAAATCCATAATCCGGATTGATTGAATCCCATGACCGGCACAAGGTCGCTTCGTTCCTGTAGGCTGAAAATCGCATCCATGATATTATCCAGAATCAGGATCACCGCGCCGAAGTAGGCAAGGATCATATGATTCTCTCTTGAGGTAGCCAGCCGCCCATAGACGATCTGGAGCCGGGAATCATCCACACCGGAATCCCTGAGCGTCAAATATTTGGCGATTGCAAAATCTTCACAATCCCCGGCGCCGCGTTGCATGAGTTCATAGGGGCCTGCCCAATACTCGGAGCGGCCCCAGACATTCAAATCGGTATCATATCGAATCCGGGCGTTGAAAAACTGGTTCACGATCTCCAGCTTTTCCGCATCCGGCCGGCCGGTGGCCTCACCGATCAGCGTTTCAATGGCAGGGTGTCGTGGTTTATCCGGCATGGTTCCACATCCGCACAGGAGGATTAGGCAGAGTGCCCAGAATCTATTTTGAAGCGCCAAGGATCTGCAAGAGAGATTGAAGCGTTTCAGGGTCAATAGCCTTCTGGCCTTTGGATTCGATTGACGCCCCCGGCAATTTCCCCTTGATGGAATCCGATCCGGTCATGAATCGCGTGTATGTGACCCGCGATCCGTCGGCGGCCTCATAGGTGAGGGAAGCACAGCCGGACAATATGACTAATACCAGTGCGATGAATGAGTAATATAAGTATTTCATGGTGCAACCTCTTCCTTGGGTTCGGCATCGGGCTTGCAGGACGCGCCGCCGAAAGTCTTGACGGCCCAGAGCCAGCAGGCGGCCCGAATCCGGTTCATTCCATCCTCGATGCAGATTTCCTTCAACATCCGGTCGGCATAAGCCTTGTATTTAGGATCAATCAATCCGAGCCGGATAAGTTGATAAAGCAGATCATGGACAAGGCTTCCGGTCATCGTGTTGCGCGTGTCCACGGTCGGCCCGCTTGCTCCGTTCCATGCATACCCGGCCTTGATGATCGTATCGCCGGCGGTATCCATCAAAACGAAAGGCAGACATATCGGTTCAAACGGGATCACGGCCAGCTTGATGCGGTAATCGCGGGAAACCTGATACTTGTAGCCCCGCTTGAAGTACAGACATTTATCCCTGATCATCGTCCCGCTCCTTCAGCGCCCGGATGCGCTCCATATTGCGCCACCACCAGCGATAAGCCAGATAGGGCAGACCGAGCACAAAGCTGATCGTCATGGCGTTTTCTTTCAACCACGGACCCACAACGGCGTCCATTTCCAGACCGAAAGAGCCAGATCATAAATTCGTCCATCACGCCCTCCCGTTGTGCTTCAGTGAATAGTGGTTGCCATCCGGTTGACTGAACCGCCCGCCCCACGCGCAAAGCGGATGCAGGCTTTCCCAATATTCGCCGAAAGGTTTGTGTGATTCCGTATCCGTCAAATATTTGCCGTCCTTAAAAAGGTTGAGGTCGATAGCCAGCCGGATATAATGATTCGAGTTTTTGCAATGGCCGGACTTCGCCCAGGCATCGCCGAGCGTGACTTCATATCCCTGATCGAAGATATGCGGGATGAGTTCGCAGATTAACCGGGCGAACAGGCTTTGCTTCTGTCTAAGGGTCAATTTCTGATCCATTGGGCAATACCTACATATGCGTTAAAGGCAGATCGTTTGATTTTGGGCCACTGAGAGAGTCGGCCCGTAAACCCGCGCCGGTGGTGGATTTGCGGAGCATGGTTCGTAATATGCCAGCTCGAAGCCGACAAAACCCCAAATTATGATGTTCAGGACTATTAAAATGATGAGTTTCTTCATTCCGACCCCCTCGGCAGAATGACGTTGCCGGTTCGCAGCGTCCGACAATCCACATTGCTGCATTCGACTTCATGATAATGATTATTGATGCGCTTCCATGTACGGTCGATGGACTGTCTCATGTCGGCCAGCATGGAGATGATGACGGTCTGAAGTATGCCGATAACCAGACCTGCGATTCCCAGGATAACTTGAGATGTTGCGTCCACCGGTTGACCTTTCCTTTTTTTGATGATATCGGTTTTCTCTTGTTTGCTCGGTCGGGCAGGCGGTTTTCCTTTTCCGCTTGGGTGTCACCAGCACCCACGCCCGGCCGGGTTCCGTTTTATGGCGTGTATAAATCTATGTAGTCAATGGCGCATTCGACGCTGCCGACGCCGTCCGAAGTTTGAGACATGATGTAAAAACCGCATATCACGTTGTCAAACCCGCTTCCGCTTGCGAAGTCCAGTAGTCGGGCTGTTTTCACCACCCCATTGTCTGCCGCGCTTAGATATATTTTGGCAGTCCAATAGTACCCAGAAATCGCAAATTGAACCGTGGCGTCTGATAAAGTTACAGACGCCTTCCATTTCACATGGGTTGCGAGCTTAATCGGATCATCCGGACTTTGAATCGGATGGTCAAGCCTGCTTGTCGCTCCGGTCTGGGTACCCCACTGATTCGGGACTCCATTATGCGTATATTTTACATACAACTGGCTGTTTATTACGTCCCACGGCTGAGCACCTTGTTCTGTTCTAAGAACCACATGATACCAAGGATGAAACGCCGTCAGCGATCCATGCCACGGCTCCCACTCGCACGGTTTCGGGTCTGCCTTGAATCCTACAACCATCGGTTGACTCCAATCGTTGTCTGTAAACTGAATCAGAACGTCGTCACCGACGACGAAAGCTGAACTCCGTCAGGTCATGTACCAGATCGGCACCGCGGTCAGCGTGTAGGTCTGATTCAGGTCCAGATGATAATCATAGGCCGCCTCCAAGCTCACGCTGCAAGTGTGCGCCGTGTAATCAATGGCCGTGATCTGTCCGTATCGGTGCGTCGGTTTCCACTTCTGCGTTCCCGGGTGCATCGCCAGATTGTAGAAAATTCCTGACGGGCTGAGAGTACCGACCGATAGCGCCTCAACCATGTCGGCATTGTTCATGTAATCGGCCACATCACCGATGACATACTTGCCGTAAGTGTAGCCGGGTGCATATTGGAGCGTTTTCGTCTTGTTGCCGGGAACCAGAATCAGGCCGGGACTTGCGCCGGAAAGGTCAGCATATTCGGTCATGATACCGCCTCCGTCACGTCCATTGAGGTATAGCCGGATGAAACGCTGTAAGTAATCGATCCCACCGTGAAGGAATCCGACCCATAAACCGCCGTGTCACCGGGCCGGAGGAAGATATCAGGGACCGCGCATCTGTAGCTGATTTCACCTGCGTTGCCGGTGCGCCGGTAGGTTACGTTTTTCAGGGTCAACGTCTGCGGGCTGTAGGTTTCAGTGCGATGACCGACAAGGGTAATCGACTGACTCCTGCCGCCCTGGTCCTTCCGAATCCCGTTGGTGTCCAGATCGACCCGGAGAATTTCCTCGCTGTGATAGACGGCCCCGGCGTGGCTGAAGGCCATGCGGATAATCATCTGCCCGTTGCTCCGGGCGTCAATGATATCCTCGTAGGTGTCATAGTCAGGGATAACGACGGACAGGTAAGTTGATTCCCCGTTCCGGTGCCGAGCCTGAAAGCTGGAAATCGGGATCGTTGCATCTGCCACACCGTCTGCCGCGCCGGTCAGCGTGAAATAGTAGAGGATTACAGGGTTCGAGTACTGAAAAACCGTCATTGCCCCCGCGCTGGCACTCGGATCAAGTACCGCCGAAGCCGCCGGCAAAGAGATAGCCAAGCCCGGAATGCCCGCCGATGGGTCAAGAATCGCAGGCGCCGAGGTGATGCCGATGGCCGGGGCCGCCGATGCCGATGGATTCAGGACAGCGGATTCAGCGGACAGAATCAGGTATATTTTCGGGATGCCCGCCGATGGGTTGAGCGTGGCCGTCTGAGAGGCAACCGATATCTGAACTCCTGCCGATGCGGAAGGCGCGAGGGTGGCGGACTGACAGATGATCAGGACGCTTGCCTCGGAATTGATATCGAAGTCCGCGCTGGCCGAAGGGCCAAGGATCGCGGAAGCCGCCGCTATCGATATTCCGAGATTGGCGTCAACTGTCGGCCCAAGGATGGCCGAAAGCGCCGTGACTGATAGCGCCACGCCTGCCGATGCGGAGGGGCCGAGGGTGCCGGTGGTTGAGGTGACCGAAATTCCGGGGCTTGCTGAGGCTGTTGGGCTTAGGGTTGCGGTTACTGCTTCAATGATGCAATCTGATCCGACTGAGATTTCTTCTTCCGCCCCCCAAGTCCCCCAAGTCGGCTCTGGGCTGGCGTATTTGCGGACGATGACATTATCGATCCAACAATCTCCGTCGCTGCCGTAATATTGAGAGCGCAAAAACAGCACATTGGCCGCCGTCGCATCGGCGTATTCGGTCGCCCCCTCAGCTACCAGCGTGTCGTTAACATATAAATCGTAAGTGTCGGCAGTCCAGTTGAAGTTTTTCAGCTCAAATGTGTGCCATGCGGCTCCGGCAAGGGTTGTGAGTAGCGACGAATAGGCCAGCGATGAATTAAGGTAATATACTCCGTCGTAATCCCCTTCTTTCCCGTAGTACAGCCACGCCCGAGATGATCCGTCGCCGTGACCAATCGCAACCACGCCACTTGCTGCCGAGGGTTTCCGAATCTTGAAGCTAATCGCTATGTCTGCCGATGGAGTTACTGGGAGAGTCGCCAGCGCATAAGTACCGTCTACGCCATGCAACAGGGCCGATCTTGTTCCGGCATATTTCTGTGCTGTGTCAATCTCGCAAGCGCCTTGAACTACCGTCCAATCGCCATCCGCAGTTGACAGAGACGTGCCGTCATTGCCGGACTCGAAAGGCTTGTACTTAATGAATACCGCCGCGCCGTCAGACGCATCAGTCAAAGCCGCATCGCCGTACTTCAGTACAACATCCGTGGCGCTCGTCCCCGGACTCGGAGCCACCCAGACTCCGACGCTCTGGTTGGGAGTCGTGCCGGTCAAGGTAGGCCAGTCGATCATGTAGTCAAGGGCTGCGTCGGCTGCATTGTGGAAGCGGATATCTCCAAAATCTGTCTGACAGTGGCCGGAGCAGTGAACATCGCAAAAGTGAAAGGTTCGTGTTTCCCCCGCGCTCCAATCGACCTGCCCTGTAACTGAATGTACCACCGCCCACGATGACCCATCATTACTGCCGTATATGATCCAGTTCTTTGGCGCTCGATCAAGTTCACCACTGTTGCCACACTTCAGGGAATAAGAGGCGAGCGATTCAGCGTTGCCTTCTCCAAGATCAAGCGTCAACCATACCGTAGAACTATTGCACAGCCAGTATCCCGTTCCACCGTCAAATGCTTTGTAGCCGTAGGTGGCTGAGTTGTATGCGGCAGAATAGGCCACAACATAGGGGGACGGCGCGTCATTGGCGGTCATATTGTTTGGAGAAAATAGCGTATCGCTGGCATCGTACAGACAAAGCTCTATGATTTCAGTGTAGCCACTTGATTCGCCACTCGCAGATACGGCTATTTTATAATGACGATACGCCACACTTCCCGCTGACTCCCCCACCACCAAATACATCGGATAGTCAGTCTGCGCGCCGTCTGGCCGGGAGCATGTTCCGGTTTTTTTGTAGAGTTGGGCCATCGATTAGATATCCACAACAATATCGGTGATCTGGAAGTTAAATCCATCCGGGGCCGTGCCGTCAGCGCCGAAATCGATGCAGCAGACAACCGTGTCATCGCTGGTGGTATCGTCATAGATGATCGCCGCGCCGGATGGGCCAATGGCCCCGCCGGATGCCGTCCAGGTAACATCGCTGAACACCACGCGGGCCACATCGTTCGTGTCATCTTCAGTGATCGAGGCCACGACACAGGCTTTGTTATCCTGCGTGTAGCCGTAATTTGTTGCCAACTGACTCGCGGTCACACCGGCAAGGGTGGCGTGGGAATCCTTGTCGAAGGCAAACGTGGTGTTCATCAAAATGATCTTGAAGGCATCGCCGGTTGAGGCGGTGAAATCGATTTTCTTCGTTGCCAGCATGTAGCGGAAATGATTTGAGAGTGTAGTAGTAACAGCCATTTTAATTACTCCTTATGCGGATAGTTTTTCTTTAACTAAAAATGTCATTGTCATAACCCCTCCCTGAATCCTGAGCCGGTCGATTACGCCTGAGAAATAGCCCTCACGGCAGGACAGGTAGATTAGGGTGTCGGTCTCGTTGATCGTCTTGAGGCTTGCTTCGGTGGCGCTGTCGATGGTGGCGTAAATCGATAGCGTCCGGTCTCCGTGAACAAGGCCGGAATGGGTGATCGACACGCCGCCGTCCAGCGTGGCAGACCGGGAAACGCGGGCAGAGGCGTTGTAAAGATCGGTTTTCGCCGGGTTTTCCTCGAATGAGCAATATGTAGTTGATCCGACTATGCTGATCATTGCTTAAATTCCTAATAGAAATTCAGATGCCTCTTCGGTTGCTCGGATCTGGACCTTTTCAATGATTTTCCACATGAAGGCTTCTAATTCTGGTTCGAGGCCTTCGGCTGAGATAGAGATAAGCGATTCGCCGTCCTTCATGGCGTCGAGCTTCGCCTGATTGATTTCGATTTGCTGTTCGAGGAGTTTTTTCTGAAGTTCAAACGCTTCGGCCTGCATCTCCTGCTGGTCTTCGATGGCGTCCCGGAGGCGGCCCCGGTCGGTCCATTCGGCATCGTTGAGTAGCCCGAAGAGGCTTGAAATTGTGTCGCCTGTGGTGGAAATCGTGTTGTCAACCGATGCGAATGTGGCCTCAAGCGCCCGGATTCCTGCTTCGACCTGAGCAATTTCCAGCTTGGCGGTCCACTCCATTGCGGTTTGGAGGGTTTCGGCATCGGCTTTGATCTGAGCAAGCCGTTCATCGATTTCCCCTTGCAGCTTGATTTCGAGCATCTTTTCGGTCGGAACCGCTTCGATGGCTGCCGTGGTCTTGGCAATATCGGTGTTATCAACAGGGACTTTCAGTTGATGGGTGTTGCCCGCCTCATCGACCCATTCCAACATTTCCATGATCGGCTGCTTGACGTTGGCGTCCAACGCCTCTTTCGTGTGGTCGAAGAATCCGGCCCCAAGCTCCTCCATGGCGGCCGCAAGGTTTTCCGTGGAAGGGTCAACGACATAGTTAATCAGGAGCTGAGATTCCCCGTTCTGGATGGCGTCTTTGACCCATTCGTCGGTTGTCTGATCGATGGTTATTTTTGCATTCAGGCTGTACGTCTGGCCGGATTCGGCGCTCGTGATAAAGCCATTGATGAGGTCAAGCGTATCGCCGTTTTCCAGCACCACTTCTGAGCGGACCTGCACCTGCTTCCCGTCTGCATCGGTGATGTACCCGGAAATGGTGTCTATCGTGTCGCCGTTTTCGAGGGTCATCTCCGTTGGGACACCGACAATTTTCCCGCTTGTGTCCCGGATGTAGCCGGTTACAAGATCAACGACATTTCCGTTTTCAAGCGTCAATTTTGTGTCGATCTCATGGGGAATGTCGTTGATCCCGGCCACAAATTGCACGACTTCATGCAGGGCGGTGGCTGCGGCGTATCCGATTCCTGCAATACCAACCCCGATGGCGGCAGGAACCGAAAGCGGCCCAAGCCCAAGCAGGGAGCCGGTAAGGTTCAGAACATTCGCGGTGGCGCTGATAATCTGCCCGGATACCAACACACCGAGGGCCGGGCCGACATAGCTGAGAGCGGATACGAATTTCGATATCGTTTCAGCCGTGCCAAGTATCTTCCCGGCCAGTTCTGTGGCGCCGGTTCCGAGTTCCGAGAACTTGTCAACGCCGATGCCGATTGTTGAGAAAAGCGGACTCATGCCGTCAAGGACATTGCGGGCGGTGGCGGTCAGATTCGTGATGACGTTCACGACTTTCTGGATTGCCGCTTCAAGCTCTTCCGGCTTCGTCAAATCGAATGAGCCGAAAAGCAGGTCAAATGCTTCGCCGATTTCGGTGCCAAGGCCTCGCACCTGTTCGATGAGCGCGGAGAAGTCAACGCCTTCCATGGCTTCGGGCAATGCCTGAGCGATGCCGGAAAGATATGTCCCGGTATCCTCTGCGAATTCGGCCACCATGTTCAGGAGTGGGTCAAAGGCCCCGCTTTCAACCATCGTTCGGAGCGTGTTTTCGATCTCTGTACCGCCGTTGATGGCTTCTTTTGCGGCCTCTTTGAAGCTGTCGCCGACAACTGTTGCGAGATTCGTAAACGCCACGCCGAATCTGTCAACTGAAGTCTGTGCGGATGCGAGGCGGGCGGCCACTTCATCGGCCGCAGTGCTCCCATGCTCCATTGCGAGGGCGGTGATCTCGGTGGATTTGCCAAGGTTGTCGAATACCTCAACCATTCTGGCAGACTGCTGGATGCCGACAAGCTCCTGTGTGAAGTATAATTTCTGGTTTTGATCAAGCCCTTGGAATGCAACAGAGACATCATTCAGGATGTCTTTTCCGGATCGGAGCGCACCATTCGCATCAGTCTGTGATACGCCGATGGCTGCGAGGGCGGCATTTACCGGGGCTGTATCAGAAATTAGTTTGAGCAGACCTGTTTTGAGGGCGATTGCCGCCTCATCACCTGAGCGGAAAATCTCAATGATCGGGGTTAGGATTCCGGCGGTTTCCTCCATCGAAAAGCCCATCTGATAAGCGATGGGGGATAACGCCGCCATGCCAATACCTAGTTGCTCAAGGTCTGTGGCGTATTTACTAGATACAGTATTGAGGATTTCAAGCAGGCGGCCCGCTTCTGATGCGGGTTCGCGGAAACCCTTGAGGGAGGCAATGAGCAATTCGCTTGCAACGGACGCATCAATGCCGCCCGCGATCATCGTATCGATAGCAGTTGCGGCAAGGCCCATTGATTCGGACATATCGAACCCGGCCTGCTTGAATTCGGCCATCGATTCAACGATATCAGCCGCCGATTTCCCGTATTTGTCAGACAAATCGAGCGCCGCCGCCTTCGCCGCGTCCAGCGCCTCCGGCTGATCGCCGACAACTTTTTTGAGTTCAATCATCGAACTCTCAAAGTTTTTGGAGGCGTTGAAGGCAACAACCAGCCCACCCACAGCCAGCGCCGCCAGAGCCGCTTCAGCCTTCAGGACGGATTCAGCGATGCCCGCCAGTGGATCCGCAACCGCACTGATCGACCCGCCAAGATCGGAAAAGCTCCGGTTGATCTGGGTGGCCGTCGAGCTGAGATTATCGACCCCGGCGAAAATTATGCTTACAGTTTTCTCAAGATCAGCCATGAGCGTTCCGCTTCTTGTTGCGATCCTCGTAAAACAGGCCCCAAAGCTCCAACTCGGTGTCGGTCATCCAGCCTTGGGGGAAGATGTCGGGCCGGATCTCGTAGAGAAACCGGCCCCGCGCATCGGCCAGGGTCAGGCAGGTTCGGACGCCTGGATCTCCCCAGAGGCTGAGGGCTTTTTTTTTGCGGAGCGCCCCTGGCCGGTCAGCATCATGATCTGATTTGCAATGCCGCTGAATTCGACCGGGTGATTCTTTCCAAGCGCCACGGCTGCCTGCAAATCCATCTTGGGTTCGACACAGCCGAAGACCACCATGTCGATGAATCTGGCATGCTCTTCCGGTATTTTGTCGCCCACAAGCCCAAGGATCACCCGCGCCGCATCGGTGATGGCTTTGTCAAGGCTCTTGGATTCCGCTTCACCAAGGAGCTTCTGAGCGGCTTTGCGCCGGTTCAGGTTTTCGCGCACCTGGGCCAGTTCGACACCGGTCAGGCCACGGAGCTTGAACACCGCCTCGCCGTCACACCAGGGGGCCAGGTCCGGGACCGGGTAGTCAATCACCCGGTCCTCGAACTCATCCGTCATGTATTTTTCGGGATTGAAGGCCATTAATTCGTAACCCTCTCGCCCTGAGCTTCAGCCGCGATCACGCAGTCAGCGGTGTAGCTGCCGTCCGTGTCGAATGTCTCGGTCACTCCGAGGTAGCCTTGAGCGATGACGTAAACGTCCGTGTCCAAGCGATCCGGGTAAAATTTGAACCAGAGCTTTTGACCCTCATAGCTGAGCAGGCCTTCGCCCAGGGTATCGGACAACACCTTGAACGATCCCGCGCCCAGAGAGGTCGAAACCTTTCCTTTTGCGCCGCCGTAATACTCAGTAGAAGAAATGCTCTTACTGTTCGCCGGACGCTTGAAATCGGAGGTCTTGCTGATCATGGCGAAAGTCGGCGTGTAGTAGGTCGCGTAAACCTTCTTCGTTGCCGTTGAGGTTCCGGCATCGTCGCTGTGAATCTCAGGCATCGCCGCGTCAAACGTCACCCCGGCATAGCCGAGGGCTCCGGATGCAACCGAGGCATACTGAACTGAATGCGTGGGATAGTTGCTCATCTCCTTGTGAGTGCCGATAACCTGATAAATTTCCGTCGAGGCAATCGCGGCAGATGAATTGCTCGTGGTCCAGATTTGCGCGACCTCGATGGATGTGGTCGGAATCCACGGAGGCCCGCCGTCCGCGCCGCGTGTCGTGCTGTGGGCGGTTGCATGGGCCGTACCGTCAACGATTGCGTATGCGCCGCCAGAGGTGATCGTGAGCGATGATTTCAGATAGCCATTCGTTATTTCGCGGGTGATGGTCAACGAGTCGTCTGTGACTGCGGCGATTTCTGTTGCGCCGGTCAGCACGACCCCGTTCAGGTTGCATGAACACGCCGTCACGCGCACGGCATCGTCGGCCACGCCGGCAGACACCACGGCACCGGAAATTATGCCGTTGGGAAGGATGGTCGGAGTGTAGCCGGATCGGCCACTCCAGAAATTGACAGCAGAGGTGAAAATGGTGGCGTCGCCGGAATCGGTCAGCGCGGTGGCCGCTACCGCCGTCTGGGCTGCCTCGTAATATACTGCGGGATCAGACATGATTTATTCTCCTAATATTTTAGTGGTTTATTGCGCGTATGGATTGCCGCGCTTCGTTTCATATTTGATTTCGAATTGCGCCCGCGCCCCGGTTCGAGCGCCGCCCGGTTCCGGGTATGTCTGAGCGCCGCCCGCCGTGTAGCGGATGGATCTTGCCAGATCGCCGCAGGCCAGAGCTTCAGCCGTTGACCCATCCCATGCGCCGGCTTTGGCTGATACGACCGCGCCCACTTTCAGATTTTCGCCGGATGTGAAATTGCCGGTTACCCGCCGAAGGGTCAGCGTTCCAGCCGCATTCCCGCCCGCCCATGTGCCGGAGGTTACGGATACGGCAACGACATAGCCGGTCTGCTTCGAGGTGTGGCCGGTGATGGTATCGGCCAATTCGATTTCAGAGCCGCCGGTGGTGAATGCCAGCGTGATCTCTTCGCCGGTGAATGCCTCGATGAGGTCGCCCAGAACAGGCTCAAGAACTGCCGAGGGGGTTGAGGATCCTAAAGAGGAAATCGCCTCAACCGTGACCGGCATCGTGTTGATGCAGCGCCCGTATTTATCGACCTCGGCGGTTTCATCGCCCGGCCAGATCGCAATGCCGTTGCCTGCAAGCGGAGCAATGCCGACCTGAACGCTTGACCCCAGATCAGAGGTGAAGCCGTTGGCGGTTCGGATATCAAGCGCCCGGTCAGCGAGGGCGGCGATTATTCTGTGTCGGATCGTGTCGGTCATTAATCGGCCCCGTAGAGCTTGGATTGATATTGACTTAGTAAGTAATTGGCTTCGTGGTCTAGGCGCTCATGGAGCTTGACGCCTGCCTTTGTAATCACCGCGCCTATGACTTCGGGCTTCGAGTAAATGTCTTCGATTCGAGGCCCGGTCAGGCGTTCAAGCGGATGCCGGTAGTCATACGGCAGCCGCCCGTATTTCATACCCGGCTTGACTGCGGTTCGGGTCCCGGTCCACTTGCGCCAGAAGGCCTGCTGCGAGTTGTGGGAAGTGCCGATAAATGCGTGTTTGAGCAAAGTTCGCGGAGTAGTAGTCAAAACCTGAACGGATACGCCCTTGAGCGTTTGCCGGGTGCCTGAAAAAGTGGTCAATGAAATCGGTTCTCCGGTGGCTGCCAGCTTGCCGGAAGGGTTTGAGTAATTCGCATTGTCCGTTTTTAAATCGGCCTTGATGCGCGTCTGAGTCAGGTTCATCCGCATTCCGATCTCTTTGGCCGCCAGAGTCTTTGTCGTGCCGAGCGTGTGATTGATCGCCCGGACCGTGACCCTCAATGCGCCTTTCGGGATATCGGCAAGCATCGCCTGAACATCTCGGAATTGATCCTGATTCAGCTCGATATTCATCGGACAATCACCTTTGACGTGAGGCCATCGTTCTCGATTTCCTGCTGGACCGTGTAGACCGTTGAGCCAACTGTGAAAGTTTCGCCGATGACAGCCACCCGGCCGATATCGGCAATCAGGTATTCGATTTCCGTTACCGTCCCGGCCACCTGAGCCTGATAGCCGCCCGGGTCGGCGAAGTGTTCGACCTCAAGGCTGACATTCAGTGAGACCTCGGACCCGGCCGCCGGGGTGAAAACGGCGGCCGTGCCTAAGGTAGCGAAAACGTCAGCGACCATACTGTCGAAGGGTTCAGACATATCAGCTCGTTTCAGCGAGCGCCCGGATCACCGAGCGCCCGCGTCAGTTTTAAGTGGTCGGTATTGCCAGCACGGTGATCGAGCAGCCGCCGGTGGAGTCACCCACAGCGGCGGTTGTGGTGACGATGATTTTTTTGGTTGCGGTATTCGTGAATGCGAAGGCCAGCACGGTTCCGGCGGCCTCGTCATCGAGCACCGTGCCCGCCATACACTTCTCAATGGTGTCGTCTTCGCCGATTTTCACGGTGGGAAGCGTGCCGGTTCCGATGGCGTAAGTCTCATCGACTGTCACCAGCACGAGGCAGGCGCGGTCTTTCGTGGCGTTGGCTGCGATAACGGTTGTGGTCGCGGCGTCTGTCTTCGTGACTGACACAGATCCGCCAAGGCCTGCGGTCAGAAGGGCCGCAACACCCGCGCCGTTTGCGAGCATGGACGATTCGACCTTGCCCGCGCCGATGGTAGTTGCGCCGGTTGCGCCAATGGTCACATCGCCGGACATCGCAACGGATTTCAAATCGGTTCCATCGCCGATGAGGATTTGCCCGGAGGTTTTCGCGGCCAGAGCGGTCGGAGCGTTATCTGCCCCGCCCACGATGATAGACCCCTGAGCGATGGCGTAGAGTTTCGCCAGCGTAACCGCATCGTCTGCGAGGTCATCGGTAGCAATCGCGCCGTCAGGGAAGTAGAAGCCATTCAAGCGAACCTGAATGGTTGCCGTTTCGCCGGAGCCGATGGCCTCAAGGGCCACGCCAAAAGGCTTGCCGGTTGCAACCTTGTCGAGCTTCGGGGTTGATTCGGCGGTGTAAAAAATCTGATCGCCCACGGCCACTGCGGAAGCACTGCCGTTGTTTGCCTTGACGCTGAGGTCAAAGACCCCGGAAGTCCGGCATACCGCATAATAGGGCGAGGCCGTTTCCGCGTCGGTCATCAGGACGCAGGGCAGGAAATCGCCGTAAAGGAAGGGATCATTCGCGCTGAGACCTGAGCCGGTCGCCAGCTTGATGTCCACTCCGGGTTGAATGAAGTTTGTACCCATTTTATTTTCTCCTTATAATCAAGAGGTTGAATTAGTTGCCGTCGTTGAAGTACAGGCCGCGCCAGTCAAGGGCTTTCGCGCCCGCATCGATCCGGACCTTGTATTCCACGCCATCCACGCTCCAGCCGTTCTGCGTTTCCAGATACGGGGTCTGAACGCCGTCGAGGAAGAACACGGTAACGGTTTTTCCTTTCTTGGCTGCCAGATACCAGGCGGCCGTATCGTCATCATCGAGCCGGGGGTCATAGACGCGGGTGAAATAGCTGCCGGAATACGGGTTGACCTGGGTTGATGCCATTGAGCTATCCGTTGCGATGGTTGAGGCGTCGCTGAAACGCTCGGACCTGAAAAACACTTCTGCCGTGCCTTCAAGGGCTTTCGGAGCAATGAAGAACTGCGGCCGGATGTTCAGCCGTCGGAGGCCTTTCGCGTCGGTCTGCGTTCCCATCGCGAGGATTCCCGCGCCGATGGTGGCAACACCGGGAGCGCCGCCGGAACCGTTGTCGATGAAGTTGCTGTGCGTCGCGTGAAACAGGTCCACGCCATCGCCCATATCGGCGTTGTCGGTCAGAACGGCATAAGCCACGTCGCCGATCTTGCGGGCGGCCGCTTCGCCTCTCGCGCTCACGCGGAGGATGGCGTTCAGGTCGTCGTTGATGATCGTCTGGCGTGTGATTGCGAACAGTTTGCCGTAGGTGGCAATGGCGTAGGATTCCTGCGCCTCGGTCTGGCTGCCGTACTTGTATTCTTCGCCGTCGCCGATGGTTTCCAGATCGTCGGTTTCGCTGATCCTCTGGCTGTAATGGGTTTTGAAATCGGACACGGACCCGGTGGCGCACCAGATATTCCACGTTTCGTCGGCGGTCTCGAATCCCTCAAACAGGGCTTTGTGGGCCACGTTCGCCAGGATGTAAGGAAAGTCAGAGGTGGTGAGCGCACGTCCAACCATTTCCAGCGGCCGGCCGGAATAGGGCTGGCCGGCAACGCGGAGAGAATGCCGGGCCATTTCTACCAGACTCAGGCCTCTCAGGTCGGTTGCGCCGGGTGCGGGGGTTTCAATTTTCAGATCGCCCCGGAGCATCAGCGCATCGGTACAGGCCGAGCGGTATTTGTCGCGCTCATCGGCTCCGAGCGTGATGTCCTTGCGGGTTCCGGGGTCAGGCGCCTGCTTCGTTGCGATGTGATCCAGCACGGCAGCGCGGGCGGCATCCAGATCGGAACCGTCCTTGATGAGCTTGTCGGTCAGGTCAGCCGCGCCGACCTTCTCGCACATGGCCCGGATCTCGGAAACCCGGCCGCGTTCCGCTTCGATGGCGGCCCTTTCAGCCTCTTTCCTCTCGTTGTCCTTGTCGGCGGGGGTTTTCAGGGTGTCCATGAAAGCCCAGGCCTCTTCCTCGGTTGCGGTGGCAGGTAGCCCGGACCGCTCCAGGAATTTTCTCAGTTTGTCATTCATCTTCGTTTCCTCACTTTTGCTAGTGGTTTGAGTAACTGCGTCTTTGCTTCGCGCCTGGGCGCGTTCATCGGCGGGGTAAAGGACGATCCCTAAAGATCGGGGCGTCCATTTGGTAGTAATCAGGATCGGGCCGGTATAGGTCCGGCCTTCGATTTCAGAGGTTTCGCCTTCGGGAATCCACGTTGAGACCCGGCCAGTGATCGGGTAGACGATGCTGAATTTGTCCAGATGCCCCTCTTTGAGCTTGATCCAGAACGGTTCCGCATCGTCTGAACTTGACATCACGACATCGCCGACAAGCTGGTCTCCTTCCGCTCTCAGGCGTTGGAATGAGCCAATCACAGCGGAGGCGTGGCGGTCATGCTCAACGGTCAACGGGATCTTGCCGGAGCGCGGAATTTGACAGCCGGACATCAGCAGGACTTCTTTCACCACGTCCCATCGCTCCGGGTCGAACACCATGCAGGGGGTTTCGGTTGCGCCGACCACGGTCACGGTTCGGGTTTCCTCGTTGAGAGTCGAGGGAACCACATCGGCGCTTGCTCGGGTGATGAGCGTTTTATCAGGTTCAGGCATTTGCTATTCCTTTGTGGTTTCAGCCGCGCCCAATGCGGCCGGGTTGTTGGCAAGGGCATTCGAGACTTTTTCAAGGGTCAGTCCGCGCTCATTCATCCAAGCGTCGAATTGCTGAATCTCATCCAGCACCTCTTCGGGATCGCGGCCCGTAACCTTGCGGATGAACTCTTGAGGGCTTCGCAGCCGGGTCTTGATCTGTTCGGCCCATGCTTTTGTTTCGCGCAGCGGGTCGATGGTTTCCGCGCCGGGGGACTGCCATTCGGAGCGCAGATATTTGGATCGGTCGGAAAAGTAGTCAGGAAATTTCAGCCGCCCGGACAGAACGGCAACGTCCATCCATTGACCGAGTACAGGCAGGCAGAGGTGGCGAACCATGCGGGCGATTTGGGGCCGGAGGGCGTGGGAAAAATCATTCCTGATCATTTTCCCGTTCGTGAAGCTCAAGCCTTTGTAGTCGCCGGAAAGAATCTCGTAAGGAATGCCGGAAGAAACCGAAAACATACAGAGAACCAGCCGGACGAAGGGTGAGAAATTCGCGCCGGGCCGGGGGTTGTTCGAGAGGGTGACTTTTTCGCCTGCCCTCAAATATTCAATGATGCCGTTTTCAAGTTCTTCGATTTTCAGGTTGTCGTCGTAGGCCTGGAGGCCCATCTGTCGGGCCATTGGGTCAGCAGATTCGACGAAGGCGAGCCATTTCGAGGCCATGTTCGCCGCGCTCAACTCGGAATCCATGAGGCTTGAGAGGTCTTTTGCTACCAGCACACCGCAGGTCAGGTCAGAAATTCCGCGCCGCTGGCCGGGACGAAGGGTCTTGAACCCATGAATCACATGCGAGGCGGGAACCCGGACAGCCTTGCCCCATCCGTCCGGGTCCGTGAAGTGGTAGGCCTCGATGATGCCGGAAGCGGTGTCGTATTCGACGCCCTGATCGACTGAGTTTTTCTTGACAACGGAGGTGACGCTTGAGGTCAGCCAGTCAGGCTCGTACATTCGGTATGAAATCGGAAATCTCCGGCCGATGATCTTCCTATCGATCCGGACTAAGAGAAATTCGCCGCATTCGCAGTCTTGCCGCTTTGCGAGTTGCTGCATCTCGAAGAACGAGAGCTTGCCTTCGGCGTCGGCTTCATCATTGAAATACTGGAATTCAGATTCGGCGGCGTCGATGGCTTTCTGATCGAGTTGAATGTCCTGCCCGGTGCGGATGCGGGCCTGATAGACGAGGCCCGGCCCGACTGTGTAGTCAACTGCGGCGTTGACAGCCCGCGCAAAATACGGAAAGTCCCTGACAAGCTGCCGGATGCGGTTGCGGACCGTGGCGGAGCTTGAGGAAATAATATTGTTGACGGTATCGGAGGCAGCCAGCCAGTTGCCGGTCATGCGGGAAGATTTCGCGGCGGCATAGGACTCGGAGCGTTTGAGGGTGGCCGCAACGGCCTTCCGGGCTATCCAGCGGAGGAGCTTATCGGTCCATTTCATTCGGAATATGCCCCGTTATGAGCGTATGTGCGGAAGGTTGTTGACCCGGTTTCGGCCCGGTAACGCGCCAGCAGAGTTTGCTCCCGCGCCTCAAGGGCGGTCAGATTGGCGTAGGTCAGCCGCTTGCCGTTCAGGGTGATGTCCTGGCCGGCCATGACTTTCGTTATTGCGGCCTGGACCTCTTCAATCTGTTCGAGCGTTGTCTTGATCGCCATAAAAAACCCCATATAGTGCGTCAATTTTATGGCACAGCTATATCATGGGGTTTTGGGCGAAAACGAAAACGAGCGATTTAGTGCAAGATCGTGCAAAAAAAATCAAATCAGTGCAAAAAAAACTATTGACAGGATAATTTTGCCGGTTTGACCAATTCGGTGGCGTCGCCGATATGGTTTTGAGGTGGGATCAATTCGGTAGGGTCAACGGTATGATATTTCCCGCGTGAAGGATGCGCGGCCCCCGAGGCTTTTCATTCAGCATTTTGAGGGATTTGGCCCCGCATCATGGTTCTGCGCCTGAAAAATTCATCGATATTGTCGGCGTGTGCGTACCAAGTCCCGCTGATCACAGCAGCAGGTAGGCCGATTTCAACGAGTTCCGGCAAGGTGTTTCGTCCGCAGCCGATATAAGCGGCGATGGATTCCGCGCCCTTCAGGATTTTGGGTGATTTTGCGACGGTCAGTTTACCACCTCCCACTCATCCAGCCCGGCCTCGACGGCCCGGCTCCTGTTTCGTTTCGAGTTTGCGCTGGCCTCTGTTGCGCTGGCCGCGCCTGTTGCGGTTGCGGTTGATCTCCCGGCCGCTTGAGCATTCGCAGGCCCAGCACATCGGCGGCAATAATGGAATAGACTGAACAATCCCAACCGTGATTTGCCCGGCTGAGCTTCACCTGCCACAAGCCTTTGTCGTCCCGGTATTCTGATATCATCATTTTGGCCCATTCGTCGGTGAGTTCCGAATCATAGAGCCACGCGCCCGGATCGGCGGGGTTGACCTCTAATTTATTTGACAGATAATCCTTGTAGTGGGTGACATTTGCCCGGAGTAATCGCAGCCCGCCCGGAATCTGTTTCTGGCCGCCAGGGAAGTATTCAAGCGGCGACCAGGCAAAAGGCGAATTCATACGCTGTTCGCCCTTGAAAGGGATGATCCTGTGCCGATGCTGGACGCAGAAGTTGTAAACTTCAGCCGTCCGGTGGCCCTGGGAGTCCATGACAGCCATCTGGACGTGGTACTTTTTCCCGTCCGGCGCCGCATATTCGCTCTCGAAAAGCACCTGTTCCAGATCCTCAAATTCAAGTACATACCCCCGGCGAATGCCCCACGATTTCTGCTCCTGGCCGTAGGAAAAGGCCCGGATCTCATACCAAAATCCCACATCCTGAGTATCGATGCCAGCCACCAGCCCGGCCACGATGCCGCCGGATGGCACGATGCCGGAGGGTCTGTCGTCCTTCAATTTCAAAATCCTATCGATGGTATCGGACCCGGCGTGCATGATGTAGGGTTCGGCGCGCCTCGCATTATAGAAGTCATGCAGCTTCAACCGGCTTCCGGTCAGGCGCTTTTCTGCCACGGCTTCAAGCCAGTCTGCGGCGATTTCGGACAATGACACGAAGGGCGAATTCCAAGAGGGCAGATGAAAACCGATCGACATCGGCTTGAGCTTCTTCATCGCCCGCTTGAGCGACATCCGCTCTTTTTTCTCTTTTTCCTCAACAAGATACCAGTTGCCATTCCTTACGGCGGCATCTCTTTCGTCATCGTCCCATTGGGCGTCGCAATGTTCACACTGATACCGGGCAAGGTGCCGCGCCTTGATCTCAACCGGGTTCCGCTCTTCTGCCGGCCAGCGGATATTCTCGAAGGTCATCAACTGCCGCTTTTTACATTTCGGGCATCTAACCAAGTATTCGAACCGGGCTTGACTGGTTTGGAGCGCCTGCCAGATCACGCCGGTTTCACTTGTCGGAGTACTGAGCTTGAATATCTTCCGTCGGCCCCGGAAAGTGGTGGCGCGTTTTTCGATCAGCTTGTCCGGCGATGACTCATTTTTCCCGGCCCGCTCCGGGTATTTGTCTGTCTCATCCTCGAAAATATATCTAATCGGCTTCGATGCGAGGCGGGCAGCGGACCCGGCCCAGAGCATGTAGATCGACATTTGCAGGAGATTTAAGCGGATTCCTGACTTGTCTGCCTCAAGCCCGGTGAGATATTGGGATAGATGCCTTGACTCAGTAAACAGCGGTTCGATCCGGTCCTTGGTATTCTCTTTCGCCGTGAGTTCATCCGGCATCAAGTAAGCTGTCGGCCCCGGCGCATAATCGGCCAGATATCCGAGCATGTTCAGGGCGAACTCTGTCTTTGCCGCCTGAGGAGAGAAGCAGAGCGTTGCCATCTCAACACATTGCGCCATTGCCGCATCCATGATCCCGGCCAGATACGGAACTCGGGCATTACTCCACCTGCCCGGCGGTGAGGCGGTATTCGGCAGGACGCGATACCGTTCAGCCCACTCGGACGGCTTGATTTTCGCCCGTTTGCGCCAGAGTTTCTTTTCGCCTCTGCTTGGCCGGATCGTGCGGAGCGTCCCGGTTTCCGGGCGGCCATAGTGAACCGTCCAGTCGTATTGGGCTGGATTTAGGGGAAGGTTATGCGGTTGCGCTGAAAGGGTCATTCGGGATGAGACTTCCCGCATTCATCAATAAGCCATATCAGATCGTCAACCGTGCGGATTTCCCGGCCCTTGGCCACGATCGGTTTCTTGCCGTATCCGCTCGCTATGAACCAGTGAATCCAGCGCAAGTCGCCATCACCGACAACACAAGACACGGCGTTGATAACATCATTAAGCGGGTCCATTATGGAGTCATAGAATTCGGAATCTTTTAGATTGATACCGAGCGCCCTTCCGAGCTTCATAAAGGCGATATCTGTATCCATGTGAGCCATTATTACTTTTTTGATCAGATATATTTTTTCCGGTTCCATCATCCCTCCTGCTTTGAAATCTTAACGGTTCTTAAATCGGTAAACCATCCGGCAAGCCGCTCTATTTCTTCGCCCGGTATCCCCGGCCTGAATTCCTTGCTATGGACAATAGCCTCAACGCATCCGCGCTCCCATGACACCGAAACACTGACCACCTCGCAATCGGCCGGCAATTCGTCAGTAATTGGAAGCGCCAGCAAATGCGGCGGGTTTCTCCACCAGTTGAACAGATCGACAAGAAATTGCTGATCGAAGCTGATAATTTTAAACCGCCTGTCTGAATATTTTTTTTCCATCACCCCTCCATAACCTCCCCAATAATTTCATCTTGCGCCACATAAGCCGCTAAAGCATCCATAAGCGCCTCATTCAATAAGTCAATAAGTAATTGCCGGTTCGACTGTTTGATTCCCGCGGCAATGATGATCCTATCAGCCACGGCCTCATTCGATTGTCTCAGCATCGCCTCGAATACGGCGGCGCGTGAAGCAATCTCCGCTTCATATTCGCTGATCTTGATATGCAGGCCCTCTGCCCGTTCGCGCTGAAACCGGGCCATGGATACCTGTTCACAGAGCTTTTCAAATTCCTTCTCCTTGATCTTGAGCGTAATGTCTTTTACTTTTTCATCGCTCTCATAGACTCCGATTCCTAACCCGGAGCGCGGATCATCGACATAGGCACGGACGGCTGAATGCGGAATCTTGCCGTCGGTGTTCATTCGCAGGATGCCTTTTTTCTCATCCTGATAGATTTTTGTTTTGCTTACCTTGTAGCCCAGGGCTTGCAGGTGCTTTAGGACTTCGTTCCGGTTATTGAAGCAGGGTTCAATCTCTGGCTTTTCCTCTTTCTTCGCCGCTTGATGTTTAGCGATTGCCTCCTTGAGCTTTTCCATCGTCGCAATTTTCGCGGCTGTCGGTTCGGCCTGAATGCTTTTCCTCAGCTCGTTCATGGAGTTGATCAACACGGCAAGCTCGGAATCTGCCATTTTCTGAATGAGTTCGTTTTCTAGGTTTGTTTCGGTTTTACTCATTCGCCGCTCCTTTCAAACTCTTCCTGTGTCATCGCGCCGAGATAGTCGCAATGAAACAGCTTCACCGAATCCCGGTCATGGTTGATTTTCTTTTTTACTTCATCAACATCCAGCCTTGGCGGTTTCTGCTTGCCGGTTTCATCGTGCTTGATTCCTGAGGCGGCACAACATTCAATCCATGTGTTAGTGTAGTAGTCATAAAGCGCGACGTAGTAGAAGTGTTTCTTCATTTTTCGCCTTTCAAGACAAGCTCACATATACAGCCTGCTTCGTCCGAGCTTATGATTATGCCGTCTGGCCGAATTTCGGACACAGCTTCCCATTTGAGATTGACAATATCGCCGGTTTCATCTTGTTGCAGGGTGTCGGAGTTTTTATTTTCCACACCCAGCACCCCTGTGGGCTTTTTAGGCAAATCCATCCATCGAACAACATCGCCAAAAATACCGCTTCTGTATGTGTCGTAATCTAGGCAAGATGTTTCCATGTTCCATTCACGGCCGTTCCAATACCCAACAAAGGGATATTCCTCATCCTCCACCCACACCAAAACGCGCTTGTTTACCTCTGGAAGTATAATATAAATCATTGCTCTCCCTTTCCGTTGACGATTTTAAGTCGATTCTGCAAAGGATTCACCCCCGGCGTTTCCCGTGGCCTCGGACGGCATCGGCGGGGATACCTGGGCGGCTGCTTTATTCGCTTGGGTTTTCTGGGGCGGTTGATGGGCTGAACCTTCAGGGCGGTGCAATCATAATCGGCAGTCTCCAAAATCTCCGCGAGTTTATGGATGGCCTCGTTGAACCCTTTAGCATCCAACACCTTTCGAACCTCCCGACCCAACCCCTCAAGGGCATCGATTATCTCATCGAAGCTGAAAATTTCTTTATCGTCGGTCATTCGTCACCTCTCTCGAAATTATCCCTCAGCCCCGGCCGGTGAACACACATCCAACATTCCAGCCCGCCGCTTGCCTCGAACTTGCATCCGAAGCACTGGACGCCCTCGGTTGACGATGAGGTTCTAAGCTGATTGTCGATGCGCTTGCGGGGTTTGGTTTTGATGGTCCATGTGTCGGCAAGAGCCTGAATAGCAGCCCAGAGACACATGCCGAAAATAGACCCAAACACCCACGCTGTAACAAGAGTTGGTTCTATTTCTGCATTCAACCACTCGATCATCATACCCTCCAATTTGTCAAAATCGTTTCCAGATTTTTCGGCCCGACTTCTCCATTGGCCCAAAATCAAACTTTGTGTTTCGGGCTATACATAGGTATTGCCCCAATGGTGATCGTGGCACCTTGGGCGCGTGGCTTTGTTTGGGGTGCTTTTTTCCATTGGGTTCTGGGTCATTTTTTGTAGGCGAGACTCGGGCCTTGTCTCGCCGTAGGTCAAACAACCCCAAGGGAGGACCCATCAAATTAATATAGCCTAATGATCTCATATACTTACACATCATACCACCTCAACCCAAACACCACTTGACGCCCAATCCCGAAACAATCCAAAGACTTACAGCCGCCGCGCATATCCAGATCAGGAACTTGATATCATCCGGCATCGTCGTCATCCAGAATCTTGAGTTCAAACCTCAGATCATCGCCGTGTATCAAATCCCACTTGCTGACTTTAAAAATCAGGTTGCCCTCATCTTCTGATATCTTGAACGATACGGGGCCAGCCTCGAACTTAGCGCCGCCGTCGACATCTCTCAGCCTCATGATTCGCCCTTTGATTATCATCCTTCCCCCCCAATAATCTTCAGCATCGGCCGAACCTGGCACGGAATCTCAAGCGCCGGATTCACCGCATTGGTTGATCGGTAGGCCTCAACAAACTCTTTGACCCACCAGTGATTTTCAGACTCAACACACTGGGCCGCCCATGTTAAATAATGCCAGCGTGTCGTCATCAGTTGCCGTGTGATCGGATCGGACATTTCCGGCCAGACTCCGGCGCCATGTAGCCGTAGGTGATCCAGAATCTTGTTGGCCTCACATAAGGCCCGGTCTTCGATTTTGGGCTGAGACCCCCGGATAGATTCGATGAGTTCGACATATGTCGGCATCCGGCCGTACCCATCTTTTTTCTCTCGCATGATCTTTTGTGCGCCCTGTTGCAATTCCTGGTATGTGATCCCGTCGGCCTTCAGCATTTCGAGCCAGATGTCCAGAGTAGCCAGGGGGATCGTTGCGCTGAAATTGCCTGCGAGTCCCATAATGACCTTGCCATACGCTTTAAAGTCCACTTGCAGCCTCTCTTTCTTTGCGCCGTAGAAACTCATCCATGACGGCGGCATTCTGTCGGTCCCGGCCTGTGAGGTTTTGGAACACCGATCCGGATTGAGGCCGGTCTTTGTTTTCATCCTTGAACCAGACGGCAATCATCTTCTGTTTCCAGGATCGAACCGGATTCCCCTTGCTGTCTTTCCACTGGCCGGCGTCGTAGTATTGAAAAGCCTTGATTGCTGCATCGGCTGAATAGCCGTGAGATTCAAAATATTCGACCACCTCATCTTGAGTCGGTGGCTGGAACTTTTTGACGGGGGGCTTTGCTTTTTTTCCGCGCGCGCGTTCTTCGGTTTCTGTTTCGGTTTTAACTCTGTTTATACTCTGTTTATACTCTGTTTCGTCGATGAGTATGTCATGAGCATTCAGTGAGTCTGTCGTGAGTGTGTCCGGAGGTGTCGGGTTTCTTGTTTGAGATGGGCGGTTTATCGTTTGATGCTTCAGGAAATTCCTGATGAGATAAAACCCCTCGGAGTTAACCTCAAACGGCACGATGCGTTTCAGGCGCATCAACTCATTCAGCCACCCCCGGAAAACCTCCTGACTGATATCTTCGTAAGGATAGATGTTGTTCTTGAGCCACATCGGATTGCCCTTTACAACCCCGTAATCGTCCGACAAATTCCACATGCCGATGTATGTCAACCGGGCATCCCTTGAGATCGTCGCCATCTTCTCATCGCTCCAAAATTCAGGCCTAACTATTCGTGATCGCGCCATTTACCCCGCCCCCTATAATTTACAACTGAATCCCAATATCCTGAACCGCCACCCCACCTTGCCGGACCGTGGATATATGCCCTATAACTCGCACCTCGGAGCAAGTCACATCTTCGCACATGTGCCGGAGGGATAGCTTCATTCCGGGGCTATCATACGTCCAGACCTGCCATGAAGATTTGGCCGTTTCCGGCGAAAAGATTTTCAAAACCTCCCCGGAGAACCGCCGACCGCAAAGTTTGAAGGTCAGGATGTCGCCATCTTTGATTTTGCGGCCGTCATCGTCTCTGTAATCTGATTCGATTCGGGCCGGTTCTTGGACTGTGGCGATCTTCTTCCCTCCAGCCACTTGCTTGTCGAGAAATTCATCGGACTCCTTCTCCGGGTCAGCCGGCTTAAATGGCGAAATCGGCACCCCCGGCTCATCCGCACAGATTTCCTCTTTTTTGTCCGGTTCAAAGTGGATTTTCGAGTAATCCCGCGCCCAATCTTCGGTTGAGAAAATCTTGAGTTTTTCCATCGCCTCCTTTGCTGTTTTTTCCTTATCTGGGTCGATTGATGTCGTGGCCAGTTTAGGACTCGCAAAGAAATCCTCTGGGTGTTTTGCCGCCCTCTCGCTTAGCATCCGGTCCATTTCTTCTACAGCCTCAGCGATGTTTGTTGCGGCCTGATTGACAAACTCATCATCCAGCAATCCCGCCAGTCCCTTATCTTCCAGCCATTCCCGGTCTGCGTATCGGTTGCCGGTTACGACGATCCCGGTGCAGCAATTTACGACCCATCCGAGGCCGAAATGATCGCCCGGAACTTTGACTTGCCAATAACAGAAATGCTCCGGGCGGCATTCGACGATGCCGGTCCTTATCCCGCCGTGCACAAATTTGACAATATCACCCTCGAAAATCTGGACGCCCTCGCAGTCAAATTGATTCGACGCCAGCATCAGCGAGACCAGATTCCCCCCATTCTCGCGCCGCTTCACATCATAAAAAAAGTCCTGAAGATTATCGTACTTATCCGAGTAAAACATTTCCGCGTTGAAATTGTCCCAGGCTCTTAATTTTATGCTCATTATTTTGTCTTTTCCTCCTTCTGATCTAAACCCTCCAATTCCCTCAAAATAGCCCCTGCCTCTTCCAACACCTGTTTATTTGTCTCGATTGTGGCTGTTTCCAGAATCAATAAGGGCAATTCGGCCAGCCTTGGAGCCATCGCCATCAATCGGCCATTGGCCTCCCAGTCGTCCATGTCGACGCCATAAATTTTGTCGGCGATAGTGATTCTACAATTGCCCGGTTCGATTGCTGTAATCCGGTTATGTGTCGGATCGAATTTCCATTGCTGAGTTCTCATTTTCCTCCCTCCAAAGTTTAGCCGGGCGATCAGACCCGACCAGTCATAGGTCGATCTGTGGCGCTGTATGTATATGCCACCGGCTTCCCGGTGCGGTGGGCATAATCGATCTCTCGGCGCGTGCTGTCCCCGATGTATCCGCCAGGATTGACGACGAGTACGCTGTCCGCCATGTCGATCTTGCGAAAATGCAGCTCGTCGAGCCGCTGCTTGTCATCCTCGGTTAACTGATCGCCAGAGTGCGCAAACACTCCCGGCGCAACTACGATCCTACCCGCCATCGTTTCGCGGCGATTGGCCTCCGTAAACTCACTGCGGAACCGCGTCGATCCGCAAAGACATACAACATCTGGATTCATCTTATTCTCCTTTCAGTTCCGCCCCGGTTCCAGTTCCATACGCCGTTTAACAATATCAATAGTTTACAACGCTGGACGCGGGTTCAACTCCCGCCGCCTCCAC
>JQDQ01000131.1 GCA_000747625.2 Smithella sp. SCADC | reverse complement strand
TACTCTACCCAGATTTCAAGTCCAACAATTAATATACGCGGCAGGTATTTCTAAGGCATTACTATCGTTTATTTTTTTCCACGATGGCGATTTCTTCTGGTGTCAGATCGTAGAGTTCATAAACCAGCTTGTCTATCTGTTTGTCGGTCGCGTCGATTTGCCGCTGGAGCAGCGTTTGTTCATGGCCGGTTTTGGCTTCTGCCAGTTGTTTGTTCAGCGAAAGCATTTGTTCGACGAGTTGCATCATTTGATCGTGCCGGATTATTTCCTGGGATAGATCAGGCAATGGCAGAGATAATACATCTTTAATTGTTACTTGAGGAAAATCGTCTTTTGTCGCTTGCGTTACCTGATTGATATATAAATAAGATATTAGGCGACTATTTAGTATACCTAATATTGCTAAAACATTAATTGTAATATTCTTGGATAAAAGGCTGTATAAATTCTTATTTGTTATAAATGTATCAACAACAAATGTGGCCATCATCCGCTGTCTCCGATTTACTAGACGACGCAATAAAATACGTTTTCCTTCAAACCATTTGAATTCTTTTGGGCGCTCTTTCATCTTATCGCTGAATTCAATCCATTGATTCGCAACAATGTTCAATTGATAACGATATACATCACCTTCAAAATATCTATAACTCTCTTTTCCAGTGTTATTGGCTGTAAGTAAGTTTTTATCAAAAAGCACACCGCGCTTTATTTCAACAATATCTGCGAACGTACTTGTAACGGTCTTTCTAATCTTATCCAACAATTTGACAGTGCTGGGATCTAAGACAAATTTTTTATTGTCCGTTTCCATCCACTGGTTCTGTTTAACAAGCTTGTAATGATTATTAAGTAAATCAATTTTTTTTAGTTTCTCACGTTTTGGATATATATGTGTTTTGACAAAATGTTCTTTTGTTGGCGATTCTTTAGATGCGACAAATACAACAGTATCGACATATGCATCTTCGAATACATCAAAGGGTAATAAAATTATATTAATTGCAGAATGTAGTAAAAATGATTCTCGTAATTTCTTATATTCAGGACCGCCCAACCATGCAGAAGGCACAATAAAAGAATGTAATCCTTTGTTATTCAGTATTGAAAAACTCTTTTCTATAAAACAAGTGTAAACATCCTTAACGCCACTAAAAACATTATAATAAGACTGAAAATAATCTGCTTCCGTTTTCCCAAAGGCTGCCCCATACGGCGGATTGCCGATGACGGCGTCAAAGCCGCCGGCTTTAAAGATTTCGGAAAACTCGGCCTGCCAGTCAAAGACGTTGATGCGCTGGGCTTCTTCGGAATCAAGCATGTTCATTTGTTTGCCTTCATAGAAGTCCGGCCCGATGAGCGAATTGCCGCATTTGATGTTGCCGCCCAGATTCGGCAGGGCGCGCTCGTGAAAAAGCATTCTTTGCCGGTTGAGCGTCTCGCCGGTTTCGTCTTCCAGCACTTTGAGCAGAAGCGAAAGCTTGGTGACTTCCACGGCCTGAATGTCAATATCCACGCCGTAGATGTTGTTGAGTAAAATCCGTTTGCGCTCGGCGGTGGTCAGATGCCACGCGCCGCCCTGTCCCTGATAAAGAATCGGTTTTTTGGCTTTGGCGTGTTTTTCGGGATCGTTAGCCGAATACCATTGTAAGTGCCAGTCGAGCAGGCACTGATAAGCGCCCAGCAGAAACGAACCGGAGCCGCAGGCGGGATCGAGTATGTGCAGTTTCTCCGCTGTTTTCGGATTTTTTCCTTCCAACAATTTTCCAACTGTATTTTTGACGATATAATCAACAATGTAAGTCGGCGTGTAAAAAACGCCGCCCGCTTTTTTGACTTCGGGCTTGTCTTCCACCACGGCGCGGTGATCGCCTGAAAGCCTAATAACCTTGCCCAGGAATTGTTCATAGACCTGCCCCAGAATATCGGCGGGCAAAACGGAAAATTCGTAAGGCGAATCGGGATAATAAAGGCGCTGGAGAATGTCCTTGATCGGCTTGTCGTCAATCACAAGCTTTGTTGTTAGATTATCGGGCGGCTCAGCTTCGTCTTTTTCATGCCGAAAATGAAACAGGCCGGAGTTGTAGCGGTCGTCAGCCTTGTAGAAAAGTTCTTGCAATCTCCCGTAAGTATTGCTGCCGTTGCAAAGCGAACGCAGAGCGCCGTAGTCTTCAATGCCGCGGTCTTCGGCAATGCGCAAAAAGATGATGCGGTCGATGGTGCGCTGGACGGAGTCGTTGAGTTCGCGCACGGTTAAAGAATTGCGAAGCGCGATGTTTTTGGCAAGCGTCTCGCGCCAGTTTTCTATCTCTGTTAGAAACGCATTATCCACTTCAGCGGTGCCACGCTTGGCCTTGCTGGATTCGGCATATTTATCGAACGAACCTTTGAGAATGGCGTCTTTGGAGAAGACAGCGGCGATTTCATCCCATTTTTCGGCGTACTGCTGATAGGTGTAATATTTGACGCGGGCGTTGTCGGCCTTGTCTTTTTGGTCGGGACGGATGCGGCAATCGTAAACGGCAAATTCGTCAAAATCGGTGACAATGGAAAGCGGCAGCTTGGCCGACCAGGCGTAACGCCGAACCTGAAAGGCCGGCGCGGGAGCGTCCTTGATATTGATAGAGGGTTGTTTGGCTTCGACAAAAAACTTGCGCTGTCCGCCGATGCGGAAGGAATAGTCCGGCGCTTTGGTGACACCGCTGACTTTGACGGCGTCTTCGTGGATGACATCCTTGTAGGCTTCGGCATTGCCTGCCGTGTTGTTGACATCCCAGCCGAGCGCTTCAAAAAAAGGATCGATAAATTCGCGGCGTACCTGAGTTTCGTTGTAGTTTCCCGATTTGTAAGCTTCACTGTTGCGTTCGAATCTTTCAATCAGCTCCAGAATTATCTGCGGTGCGGACATTAATTCTCCCTATAACTACAATCAGCAATAAATCGTCAAGCTCTTTTGCAATGGTTAAATGAGTTCGCAATTAACCGTTATCTTCCTGCGGCCGATGTTTCCGTGCCATACTGGTTTTTATAAGTTCTTCACATTTTCGATGAATATTACTTAATTTTTTAATCTAAAAACCCTTTATCACGGCGGTACCAGTAATTAGGGAAAATACGGTACATCATTCTGGATGCCTGGCTGATATATTCTTTCGTTCTTTTATCATTCTGGCAGGCTTGAATGATAATGTCTTTAATGGTGTCTTTGTTGCCGGGTTCGTTAAATATCCGGTAGGCGCATGAAAAAAGAGGACTGTACATATTTTTCTTTTCTAAATATTTATAAACGTTTCTGACTGTATTGGGACCTTCGGGAGTCCCATCAATTTTTTCCAGCACACGCAAGTTGGTTTCGATAGGATTGCCGGTATAGAGCTCATAGAAATATTTACCGTAGCGATAATTTTTACTGGCCAGAGATGAAACAGTCACATACAAATCTCCGACTCCGGCCTGGCTGTGGAATGCCTGAAATCCTCCTCCTAAAAGACGGGATAATGAACGAATTTCCACGCCGGAACGGGCAAATATGGTTCCCGGAATTGAGTCTCCCAGCTTAAGGGAGTCTGCCAGCCCTTTAATATTGGCCACAATGTTTTTTAAAGCCCCGCAGGCTTCCACGCCGACAATGTCAAAATTATAATATGAATTCATTTCATTGCGGTTGAATTTCAGTAAATCTTCTCTGATGATGTTGGCAATGCGTTTTTTACCGGCAACTGTTAAACAAACGGGGTTTCCCAATGCTATATCCATATCAAAAAACGGTCCGCCAATGCAGGCTATCTGATATTTGTGTTTTAAATTATACAAATTATTGTTGATTAATTGCGAAGGAGTTATCAGCTTTTTGGATATTTCGTCGGAAATCAAACCTTTGATCGGCGAGACAAGGCATGTGTCGCCCGCTTTTTTGTCAATCATCGGCTTGAGATAATTAAGGAATTCCGGCAGGCGATTCATGGTTATGGCCAGAACGATAAAATCATTGTTTTCGACAATGTGTTCCAGATCGTTTGTTGCATACACTTTGTTGGAAAGACGGGGAACATTATCCATCCCGCCCAGACGATTAGCAAGGTCTTCGGTCAGATGCAGAGGATTTAGATGGTCTCTGTTCATTGCCTTGCAGACTTCCGGATCGTGGTAATAAATGGCCACACGTTTGTTGTCCCGGCCGAATTTGTACGCAAAAGATGTGCCTAAACGGCCCGGACCGATAATAGCTACGCTTGTTGTGTCTAAATCAGGATTGAACATTAATTATGGCTCTTTATTATAAACTTCCAACTGTTTTATAATATATCCGATCAGGAAGTTCTAATATCTTTTTTTAGTTGCAT
>JQDQ01000130.1 GCA_000747625.2 Smithella sp. SCADC | reverse complement strand
TGAAATCACTCAATACCCGATAATCAGGACAGTTTAGCTGTATTTTTTCTCGATGCTGGATGTATCGATCTGCTTGAAGATGTCTTCATAGATGTAGCATTCATGATCGGCCGGAAGCAGTTCGAATATGTTCGTGGGATACAGCAAACTTTGATTGAATTCTACGGGATCCTTTTTGAAGGGAATGGTCATGGTTGAATAGCCCCTTTGATAATAATCTCTATGTTTGCTATTTATACTATTATATCAAGTATTTGTCAACTGTTTTGTTGACTTTATGACTGCTTTTTTTGTTTGTTTTTTGAATTTCTTGCGCATATTTTAAATGATGTTTGCCTGAGCTGCTGGCTATTCTCGGACAGCCTCTTAACGAGGTATATCTTCGTACATTATGTCCTATTTTATTCCCTTTTGTCAAGAAAAAATATGCGCATCATGACTATAAAGGATAACTTAGGAAAACTTTGCAGGTTTTCTTTTGTTACAATTTCTAAATATCTGTCCGTTTTCTCTCATACTTATTTTGACACCAATGCGCAGTCAAAAGCATGCCGCGACGGTGAGAAAAAGGCGCCACTGGCGTATATTCTAACGATGCGATCTTTAGATTATACGTCGAGGATTCTCTGACGACCCAGGCATTCGCCGGGCTGTGCGGCCAACAAATGCAGGCAGAAGGTTTGCTGCAAACATCCCTCAATTTATCTTAGGGAACCGACTTAAAATAATCTTTGAATAATTTGCTATTCTTTTCAAAAAATATTATTCTTCGCCGAACAAAAAAATAATTTCTTATTAATTGCCGATATCAGAAACGCGACACCATGAATATTTCTCTGCAAAAAATCTACGATGGTTTTGCCCAAACGTATGAGAAGAACCGTGGGCTTTTCGATATGACGGAAGTCTTCAATTCTTTTTATGAGCGGCTGGGACCCCAAAAGGGTAACTTGCTTGATCTGGGCTGCGGCGCGGGCGAACCGTTTCCCCGATTATTTATTGATCGCGGTTGGAAAGTTACAGGCGTAGATTTTTCCGGAAAAATGCTTGAGCTTGCCTCGAAATATGTTCCGGAGATGAAAACTATCAAAGCCGACGTGCGGGCAGTTGAATTTGAGCCAAATCAGTTTGACGCCATCACGGCGATTTACAGTCTGTTTCATGTCCCCGCCGCTGATCAAACCGCGTTATTCGAAAAATTTCATTGCTGGCTTTGCCCGCAAGGCAAAGCGCTGTTTACTTACGCGACAAAAGAATACACCGGCCAAATCGAATTTGACGGTTACAAGGAATTCATGGGACAAAAGCTTTTTTACAGTCATAAAAGCGCCGGCAAGTTGTACTCGGATTTAATCGATATCGGTTTTAAAATCGAGGCCGCCGATTACCGCGATATTGGCAACGAAATATTTCTCTGGGTGACAGTAAGCAAATAACGAAAAGGAAATTTTACATGTCTTCAAAAACGTATCACCTTTTTCTCTTGATTACAGTCCTGGCTTTCTGGATTTGGTCGGGAATAGAGCCGCACGATACACGTCTTACCTGGATTCTGGAAACCTTTCCGGTAATGGTTGCTCTGCCGATTATGTTGCTCACCTATAAAAGATTTCCATTAACCACTATTACATATTCGATCATCGCCATCCACGCGATGATTCTGATGCTGGGCGGTCATTATTCCTACGCCAAGGTACCGCTGGGTTTTTGGATGGAAGACTGGTTTGGTTGGACTCGCAACAATTATGATAAAATCGGACACTTCATGCAAGGTTTCGGTCCGGCCATATATACCCGTGAAATTCTTGCAAGGACATCACCGCTTAGGCGCGGCAAGTGGCTTGGGTTCATATCTATAGCCGTACCCCTTGCTTTTTCAGCGCTCTATGAAATTATTGAATGGCTGGCTTCTCTTTCCAATCCTGCGGACACGGAAGCTTTTCTTGGAACACAGGGTTACATCTGGGATACGCAGACCGATATGTTCTGGTGCCTGATAGGTTCGATTGCCGCGCTTGTTCTGCTCGCGAAGCTGCATAACAAATATCTGTCAAAAATCGGCGCGTAATGATCTTTACAAAAGATATTTTTGACGGCTGGATTCTAGATTTAAAAAGAAAAGAGCAGAAGGTTTGTAAAAAGCCTTCTGCTCTTTATTTATAAAATACTGGATTCCCGCCTGCGCGGGAATGACACCGTATAGATTATATTACCGGTGTAATATCTTAGTATCTTCCGCCACCGCCGCCGCCACGGTTTCCACCACCACCACCACCTCTCGGACCTCTGTTAAATCCGCCGCCGCCACCGCGATTACCGCCGCCTCTGGGGCCACCGCCGCCGGCGCCAAATTCTTTCTTGGGCCTTGCTTCGTTAACGGTGATTGCCTTACCGTCAAGCATTCCACCATTGAATTTCTTGATGGCTTCCGTCGCGCCTTCTTCTGTTTTCATTTCGACAAAACCGAATCCTTTGGATTGCCCTGTAAACTTGTCTTTAATGATGGTTGCGGATTCAACTTCTCCTGCCTCGGAAAAGTTTGATTTAAGATCTTCGTCTGTGATTTTATAAGACAGGTTGCCGACATACAAATTTTTGTTCATTTTAATCCCCTTTCTTGTTAATTACTTATTGTTCCTTCTTTCCCCGATGGGGCCCCACAAAGCATCAAAATCACCCCCATCCGTCTCCTGGTTGAGAAGGAAGGAAAAAGTGAGGGGCTTGTATGCCTTACCTCCAGAGCTTTTTAAAAAAAAAGCTCTTTGCCGCTTAAAGCGAAAAACCACCATGCTCTTTGGAGCTTTGGTGGTTGTGTCTCATTTATTAAGAAATATCTATCATTCCATAATATAAACACACTTAATTTTGCTCGTGTTTTAACTTGTTCATATTGCCGGTTATTAGTCAAGCAATATTTCCCTTTTTATTTTGCCGCGGTATCAAATATTATTTAATCAGTCTGCGGTGCATTTTGAAGATAGCAAGGGGAAACATGATGAGACAGAAAACAATCAGATAGCATAAACCTATCAATGCCTCTGAATTAAACAAGCCGAAACTCAACGCCCTAACAAGATTGACCAGATGGGTGAGCGGTAATAAAAGCGCGAAATATTGCGCCCAGAGGGGCAGGCCGGTTATCGGGAAAAATGTGCCGCTGAAAAGAAACATGGGTGTAATGAATAAAAATATCGGCAGGTTAAACAGCTCTATTCTTGCTACTATGCCGGTGAATATCATGGCCACCGAACCAAAGGCAATACCGCCCAGAAATGCGGCAAACACAATTAAAAGTCCTGCCGGATAACTGACCAATCCGAAGAAACTTATTACAATCAGCATGATAACTGTTCCAATTGCCGCTTTTGTCGCTCCCCAGACTATTTCACCGGTGATAATTTCTTCGGCGTTGAGTGGAGTGGCCATCATGGCGTCAAACGTTTTCTGGTAATACATCCGCACAAAGGAACCGAAGGTATTTTCGAAAAAAGCGTTGTTCATAATATTTATCGCCACCAGCGAAGGCGCAATGAAACGCACGTAAGAAACTTCTTTTGAGGCATAACTGACAGAGTCAATCATGCCGCTGAAGCCGATTCCAAAAGCCAGAAGGTAGAAAAGCGGCTCCAGAAGCGGCGGCAGAAAGTTTACTTTCCAGCTTTCTTTGTACACTGTAAGATTGCGCTGCCAGATTCGAATGAATCGGATGGAGATATTAACATTCATTCGCGCAACTCCCTTCCGGTTAATTTCAAGAAAACATCTTCGAGAGTCGCTGAACGCAATATACAGCTTTTATGAGTAAAGCGACCGCAAATTTCCTGGTAAAGCTCAGGTCCGTTTTCAGCGTAAATAATCAGACGATGCCCCAGATCCTCCTGCCTGACTTTCTTTTCACGGGAAAATGTTCGCAAATTATCTTCCGGCTCGGCGACTTCAATAATATTTTCTCCCGTGTACTCGCTGATCAGTGATTGGGGCGAGCCCTGCGCCAAAATTTTGCCATGATCCATGATTACCAGGTTGTCGCAAAGGCGCGCCGCCTCATCCATGTAATGAGTTGTAAGCAAAATAGTCATACCTTGTTTTTTCAGACTTTCCAGTTTTTCCCATACCTGATGGCGCGATTGAGGATCAAGGCCGGTTGTCGGTTCATCCAAAATCAGAAGTTCAGGCTGATTGATTAAGGCGCGGGCAATGACCAGCCGGCGCACCATTCCTCCGGAGAGCTCCGTAGCGCGCGCGTCCCGGCGTTGTTCCAAAGCGAAAAATTTTAATAAAGAAGAGGCTCTTTCCAACGCTGTTTTTCTATCAATGTTGAAATAACGGGCGAAAACTTCAAAATTCTGCATCACCGTCAGATCAGGATCAAGAGTGTTATCCTGCTGGCATACGCCGATACGGGCTTTGATTTTTCTGTGTAGTTTTTTTATGTCCAGCCCGAAAACAAAAATATCGCCGGAAGTAAGCGGTGAAAAACCATAGATCATCCTGATGGTGGAGGTCTTACCGGCGCCGTTAGGTCCCAGAATGCCAAAGCACATCCCTTTATCAACAGAAAAGGAAATGTCATCTACCGCGGTAAACGCGCCGAAAGATTTTTTTATATTGCGGGCGTCTATCACCGGCTGGGGTTCATTAATGTCTGACATAATTTTCTCACATTTATTGATGTAAATTTACGTTAATCAGCGAAGCATTGTCAACAAAAAGAAAACTGCACATTTTTATGTTTGACGAAATACCTTCCTTCTATTATATTCATTTACAACGTATATCTAAAAATGATGTTTTTGCTG
>JQDQ01000129.1 GCA_000747625.2 Smithella sp. SCADC | reverse complement strand
GACACCTTTAGTTTCCATATGTGACAATATGTACCTTATTTGTCACATAATGTCAACATAAAATGTAAATAAGCCTATTGTGCAAGCAATTTATCACGTAATATGAGGCGTACACCCTTTTGGCATCCCGGACATTATGGGCCAACTGGACGCAGGTGGTGGTCGATCCGTTCTTGTTCTTTCGGGAAATCGTTCTAACGTACAGGTCTACTCAAATAGCATGTACTACCACTCATGTCCAGCGTAAATATCAAATTCGCATGCCTACATGTTTTTTGGTTTTCCGAAAACCCGACCTCAAGATTTCAATAACTTACACGACTAAAATGCCTAAAATATGCCTACTACTGTCGAAGCCGGGGTTCCCTTTGACCAGTAATCCATCCCATCCGGCAGTTTTAAGGCTCATTCCAAACGGCCCTCCGCAGGAAGTATGATCCATAATTCCGGTCAGAGGAGATTTAGTTACGGCTGAAAAGCGACCCGAGCAAGGGGCACCCGTCCCCATCAAAACGCCAGGCATAAAGGCGATTATATTATCTTTACCAAATGGATCTATTTTTGCCGGCATGCGGTCATAAATAAGTTTCAACTAATAAGCGGCTTTTAAAACACCGAGTGCTTCCTCAAAGCTTACTTCCACCGGACTAAACGATAAGGCACCGTCATTTAGTGCTGTCTTGGCAATGCTCTCCAATTTATCCTCAGTTACACCGGCCTCAGACAGACGCACAGGTAATCCGCATAATTTATTCAGTTCACCGGTAATATTTCTAATTGCCGTAACTGCTTTAGCAGCCCTTTCTACAGAAGGAGTCTGCACATACACCTCCGGACCTGCCACATGAAGTAATAAACTTTCAATATATTCTTTAGTTTTTGGCGATTTACCGATGTAAAATTCCAAACCAAAGGGTAGTAAGATTGAATTAGCTATTCCATGCGGCACATGACAGACTCCTCCGGTAGCATGGGCAGTTGCATGAACGATACCAACCATCGAATTAGAAAAAGCCAGCCCTGCCAACAATGCTGCATTAGCCATGGCCAGACGAACATCCTTGTTGCCTCCATCCGTTACTGCCGTTTTGATATTATCGCGGATCAATTCCATTGCCGCGGCGGCAAACGCATCGCTTACCGGATTTTTTTGCGTTCCGATAAAAGCTTCAACCGCATGAGTAAGGGCATCCATTCCTGTGGCA
The DNA here is from genome assembly GCA_000747625.2 of Smithella sp. SCADC. Taxonomy (GTDB): domain Bacteria; phylum Desulfobacterota; class Syntrophia; order Syntrophales; family Smithellaceae; genus Smithella. Next base: position 2,814 of record JQDQ01000129.1, on the reverse strand, counting down.
GCTGTAATCTTCGGCGGCATGCTCGCAGTCATGCGGGGGTCGAGAACAGCAAATTTCGGCAGAAGCAAATCCGATGTAAATGCCATTTTAACATTCTTTTCCGGATTGGCGATGACAGCCACCATGGTCACCTCGGAACCGGTCCCTGCTGTGGTGGGAATAACAACAAAAGGCTTCATTGGCTTATTGAGGCGGTAATTGCCCATAAATTTAAGCAGATCATCCGAGTTTTCGGTGATGACTATATTAACACCCTTGGCTGTATCAATTGCAGAACCGCCACCTACGGCAATTATGGAATCACAATTATTAGCTCTGTATATAGAGGCAATCTGATTGACGACGACATTGGATGAATCCTGAGGCGTCTCATCGAAGACAGCGCCAATCACTGTATCCGTACCACTGAAACTATCAACCACATGTTTTATAAGACCGGCCTGCGCCACACCTTTATCGGTAATAATAATAGGTCTTTTAGCGCCAAGACGGCTAAGTTCAAAAGGTATGGTTTCCAGTGCCTTATATCCTGAAATAATTTTTACAGAATTAAAAAATTCATAATATTCAGGTATTACAACATTTTTTTTGAATAGCATATCTGTCTCCTTCCTGGTTTATTACGATCTTATTTAATTGCGCCATAGCTTATATTAAAATAGGTAATGGCACGATTGACTACTTTCTTGAAAGTAAGTTTCGGCACTTCTTTTATATAAAAGCGAGCCAGGAAATTCGGCAGTAAAAGAGTCTGCACAATGTTCAATACCCTTATTATCGACATCCCGTAACTTAGGTCGCCTTTTACAAACTGACGATTATGGTAAACAGCATTGGGAACGCTGATACGACCGGTCATAATAAGATAGGCAAAGGTGATATTTTTGAAACACATCTCGACATCGCAATAGAAGGCTTCTTTTTCACCCAGATATTGAAAGGAACCGGCTTTTTTAAGCATGAGCATGCTTGGACCACCAACTACCGTCATACAGAATGAAAACGTCTCCGGCCAGCTATCCACTTCTTTTTTCACGTCGGGATCTATGCGATAGGCAGTCTGCATACCCATCCCGATGAAGAAGAAAAAAATACGTGTAACAAGCGTTGCAAACCATTTCTTCCCGGGAACAATTTCTTTGTAGCCTGAAACTTCTTTCATAAACTATCTCCTTTAAGATTATGAATTATATTTCACAAATACACCTGTCATAGTTAAGATTACCTAAAAAATAGCCTATCAGAATAATTAACTTGACAATATTAATAATTTTTGTTTTGTGTTTACCACAGCTTGGGGAAAAACAACATAAATAAAGTTGAGAGGATTAATGTATGAATAAAAAATTATTATTTATAAGCTTATCTCTGATATTTTTGTTGTCTGCACCATCAATTTTTGCTGAAACCAGCGATACTTCCACTCAAAATATCGCCGATATTCCTGCTGGTACCGCAGAAGAATATTTCAACCGTGGTAATTTTTTCAGGAAACAAGGTAATTTCACGCAAGCCATCTCCGACTACACAAATGCCATCAGAGCTAATTCCAAACATGCCAAAGCTTACTATAACCGAGGGAACGCCTATGTAAAACAAGGTGATCTTGCCCAAGCTATTTCTGATTATACCAAAGCTGTTGAAATAAACCCTAACTATTCAGAAGCTTATTATAATCGAGGAAATACTTACGAAAAGCAGGGCAATCTTGCTCAAGCTATTTCCGACTATACCAAAGCTATTAAAATCAATCCTAAATATGCGGCAGCTTACTGTAACCGCGGGAATGCCTATCAAACCCAGGGCAACCTTAAAGAAGCTCTTTCAGATTACAATAAGGCGATAGAAATTACTCCTAAATTTGCCGGTGTTTATGCCAATCGCGGGAATATTTATCAATCTCAAAACAATCTTCCAAAAGCTATCGCAGATTACAATAAAGCTATAGGAATTAATCCTGACTTTGCCGGTTTTTATTCCAATCGTGGAAATGTCTATCAATCTCAAGGGAATCTGCAACAAGCCATCAATGATTACAACAAAGCTATAGAAAAAAACCCCAACGATAACGCATCTCTTTATAACAGGGGCCTCGCTTTTTACGGCATAGAACAATACGGGAAATCTTTAGAGGATTATACAACAGCTATTGGCCAGAATCCAAGTAAAGAAGCTTTTGAAAATTTTATTAAAAATGTTCCGGAAAAGAAAGACTCTGATACAAAGAATGTCAGAAATGAAATAATACTGGCTTTTGAAGAAAAAATAAATCCGGAAAAGAAAATGGCAATGTCTGCTGTTGTTGCAGCACCTGTTGCCGTTCCAGCAGCACCAGAAACTGCTGCCCCGGTGGTTACAGAAACTGCTTCTGCCACCGCACCTGCCGCAGTTGCAGCGCCTGTTGCTGCCGCATCCGTTGCTGCCGAGAATTTAACTCAAGTCAGCAAACAAAATGAGACAAAATCATCTGCCGAAGAAGACGTTCGAAATTTGGTAATTAAATGGGTAGCAAGTTGGGAATCAGGTGATGTAAAAACTTACCGTAATTGCTATGCATCAGATTTCCAGTCAAGAGGGATGAACTTAAACGCTTGGATAACATATAAAACAAATGTGCGCCAGAAAAGTAAAAATATAAGCATTAGAATTGATGATTTACAAATATCAGTGGATGAAAATAATGCCATGACAAAATTTACCCAATCATACAGTTCTTCGATATTAAAAGATAAAGGCACGAAAACATTGGAGCTGAGAAAGATAAACAACGAATGGAAAATATACAGAGAAATTATGTAACCGGTAATAAGTAGT
>JQDQ01000128.1 GCA_000747625.2 Smithella sp. SCADC | reverse complement strand
GAAGAGATTGTTGACAAAGCCGATAGCCGTTTTAACATGTCGCCAACACCATTGGATGGAGAGCAAGCCATCTTCCAGTGATGCCAACGATAAGAAGCATCTGTCCGCAACCGGATAAACATCAGCTGCACATCATCAGGCATTGTGCTAAGCAGGGCGGGAAGTTCCGGGTTTTCCCGGCAATGCCCGTTGTCGAGAATGGCGACACGCAAGGCTTCGGACAAATCATCGCTTGGGCCAATCGAATGATGTATAAAATTGCGCAGGATGATAAATCTCCCGTATTCATCATTATCTTGTCTGCCCAATAGAAATTCCATAGATGTTTCTACATTGCAATATGTTCCTATCGCGCAGATAGATTTAACCAGTTCCCTGGTTTCCGGCTGCGTCGCGGCAATGATAGACATTCCGGCGGAAAATGAAGCGGAAAAGATGGAAATCTTGCCTGAAGGGCAGAGGACAGTATTTTCCGTGAGACACTGAATAGTTTTGGAAATCGCATACACGGTTTCCTCCTTAATCAGGAATTCCTCTATTTCCGGGTACAAGGGAGAAACGACTACATATCCGCAGCGGGCAAGAGCTTTACAAACATTTACAAACCGCGGATCGCGATTGCCCATCACCGACATGCCGTGAACGGCAAGGATCGTTCCGTGCGGTTTGCCATCAACCTTTTGATAGACAAAGGCCGTCAGGAAATCTCCATCTATCGGCAGTACGATATTTGATACGTCGATATTCTTGTGACCGGGGAACTGACATCCGATAATAAAGCGCAATGCATTAAAATAATTTTGCATGATCCGCCTTTTGCCTTTGTTTGCCGTGCATCAACAAGTACCGAACAATTTGCCGACTAAGCGCTGGTTCATAGCCTCCATGTCAAGGATCGTCAGGTAATCCATACATTTGAACTCACGATCGTAGGCAGGCTCTCCGCATATCCGGGCGCCGGCCGCAAGATACGTGCTCAAAAGGCCCGGAATAAGCCTCGCAGCTTTTTTCCCGAACACGCTTAACTGATCGAGATTGCTAACGATGGATGAGATATCCTTTACGCGGTATTTATTATTTGGCTTCACGCGGATGTGCGGTTGGGTATAGTGATGTTCTTGTATGTAGCGTTGTATCACCGCAATTTTTTTAAAATCTACGGTTTGGACACTTGAACAGCCAAAAAGATATTTTGCATGGATTCTATTTATATATTCATTCAAACCGAGCCAGAGCAGTACAATGGTCTTTCCATTACGGTATTTTTTATCGATACAAGCCCTTCCCAGTTCGAGTTTGACACCATCAAGAAGTTTGATGTCATCAAGATCAAATTCTTCTTCCGAATAGAAATCGGGGGAAAAGGTGCTCGAAATCAACCTGTAAGTGCCAACTATGTTATCCGTCTTACAATCGATGATAATCAGGTGGTCACAACGGGTATCGAAGCGATCCATGTCCAGCCCGAACGGCAATTCCTTCCCGATAAGCTCTCGATAGAAAACATCATGCCGGAGACGGAGCGTTTCTTCAAGTTCTTCGCCGGTTTCAGCTGTCTTAATTATATAACCGTCCCGTTCAATACTAATCTTGATTTTAGGTTTGAATTTATCAAGCAACATGCGATAGGGTTTGATGAAAATTTCGTCTATTACATGTTCTTTTTGTATCTGTGGAATTTCCTGAAGTGCCAGTGCATTCATAAATGATCCATCTCTCCTTACATATCAGCGCCGCGCTATAGCATGTCTAATGTAAATTGGATTAGGTAAAGACAAGAACTATAAAAATCTCATTAAACATGGCTGTATGAAATTCTGCCTGCATATTGGAGTCTGTGTTTTTGTTTATTATGCCGGGATTCAATTTCTTCCTGACACATTACGCAAAGTTTGCTCATCGGTGCGGCCTTTAATCTTTTTTGTGATATTGGGCGGCCGCAATGGTCGCAAATGCCAAAAAGCCCTCTATCAATGCGCATAATGGTTTCCTTTATATCGAGAAGCAGATGCCAATCTTTATCCAGACAGTTAAGATCAACCTCTTTGCTTGCCTCAACTGCGGCCTGATCAAAGGGATCAGCAAATTTATCGTCGCTTATTTTAAGTTTGATTATTGTATCATTAGCTGACGTGCGTAAAGCTTCCATTTTTTGAACTAAATAATTTCGAATTTGACTTGTTTTATTTTTATTCATAATGGCCTCCTTTTTTATGTTTTATAAAATCAGTTTAATCCTTTAAGTACATATGCGCTGCCAATGTATGACCTGACTCTGACGTCTGTTTCCACCAGTGATTTACCGAATCCCAGGGAAAAGATGCTTTGGGCGTCCGGAGAGGACATATTAGCAGTAATATCA
>JQDQ01000127.1 GCA_000747625.2 Smithella sp. SCADC | reverse complement strand
CCACCGGATAGCAAGTTCTTGGAGGCATGATGGCAACACCATGTTTTATGCGTAGGATAGCGAGCAGACAGGCCGTAAGCCGATAGGTTGAAGGGAACGAGCCACGTAAGCATCTAAGAGGGAAGGACGACACTTTTACGAGGGTGGAAGTCAACACAGGCAGAGCGAGAGAAAAAAAAGGCAAGCACCCGCCTGCTTCCCCGGGGTCTGAGACCATGGCATGTTTGACATAGCGATTACACGGCAACCCGGGAGACCCTGCATAATCTTTCTGGACAAGCAAAACTGGAGAGTGCGCCGGACAACCGAAGAGGGAGGAGGGCGGATAAAAGATGCAGGGAGTCGGATGGTTTAATAGTACCAAAGAAGACGGGTAATGCCGTTGGAGGGAAGGAGACCACACATGGTAGAGTGGTGTGAGGAAACACTGGCCGTTCGCGGAAGCGGAGAACCGGTGACAACGAAACTGCGCCGCATAGCGGAGAAAGCCCGTAAAGAGCCACAATTCAAATTCAGCAGTTTATATCACCTGATGAATGAAGAGCTATTACGGGAATGCTTCAAGAAGCTGCGGAACAATGCAGCCTCGGGCATAGACAAAGTGACCAAAGGTAAGTATGCGGAAAATCTGGACGACAATCTTTCGGAACTGATAGAAAGACTGCACCGGATGTCATACATACCGCAACCTGTTCGGCGGACATACATACCCAAGCCGGGCAGCAACAAGCAACGCCCTTTGGGCATCCCCGTTGTTGAAGACAAACTTGTTCAAGCGGGCCTCGTTCGGATACTGGAAGCAATATATGAGCAGGATTTCATAGAAGATTCCCATGGATTTCGTCCAGAACGGAGCTGCCACGACGCGCTTAGAGCATTGAGCGACACCGTGGAAAACAAACCGGTCAACCACATATTCGAAGCAGACATCAAAGGCTTCTTTGACCATGTAAACCAGGAATGGCTGATGAAATTTCTGGTGCACCGGGTAAGCGACAAGCGGATACAACGGATGGTAAAGCGATTCCTGAAGGCAGGGGTAAGCGAAGACGGAGAGACCAAGATCAGTGACGAAGGCACGCCGCAAGGCGGAGTCATATCACCGCTACTGGCCAACATCTATCTTCACTACGCCCTTGACCTCTGGTTCGAGAAAGTATTTCAGAAAAGCTGCACAGGCACGGCAAGGCTAATACGATACGCGGATGATTTTGTAGTTTGCTTTCAGAACAAAGCTGATGCGGAACGATTTCGCGCAGAGATAAGCACACGACTGGGCAAGTTTGGCTTGGAACTGGAACCGACGAAGACCAGAGTAGTGGAGTTTGGAAGATTCGCCGTTCAAAATGCCAAGAGAAAAGGAGAAAGAGCGGGGACATTTGATTTTCTGGGCTTTACCCATTACTGCGGCACGAGAAAGAACGGCAAAGGGTTTCGGATGAAGCGGATAACATCGCGCAAGAAGTTTACCGCCAAA
>JQDQ01000126.1 GCA_000747625.2 Smithella sp. SCADC | reverse complement strand
ATGTCGCTGTGTATAGCTATCTTTTTGTCGTGCCACCCGTCAAGAAGAAATAACTGAGCTAAATTCAGGCAAGGTTATTCTGTATACTTCTTTTAATGATTAGTTAAGCGATTTATAGGTTGTATTTCACTTCAATCCTGTGACCTGATTCTCAATAACCCCGCGTCGCTACGCTCCTGGGATAATTCGACCATCAAGTTTCAGTGCACTACGTTTCTGAAACATGGGTCTCAATAAATACACCTTCCAATTGCGTCCCGCATTTGTTGCATTTATTCCCTTTCAGATTATTGCGGACAATCCTAAAACCGTAGCGCTCAATCAGAAGATTACCGCAATTAAAACAATAAGTGTTTTCACCTTCATCTCCCGGTACATTACCACTGTATACATATTTTAATCCGGCTTGTTTCCCGATTTCCACTGCACGATGCAACGAGGCAACCGGAGTTGCCGGCAGATTCTGCATTTTGAATTGCGGATGAAAACGGCTTATATGCCAGGGAGTTTCTACTCCCAGTCCCGCAATAAATCCGGCAATGTCTTTTAGTTCTTCTTCGCTGTCATTTAAGGTGGGAATAAGCAATGTGGTTATCTCCACCCATATCCCCTTTTCTTTCATTTTTTTTAAACTTTCCAGAACCGGATTTAACCTGGCTCCGCATTTTTTCTTGTAAAAATCGTCGCGGAAAGATTTCAAATCCACATTGGCGGCAGTCAAATAAGGAGCTATTGTTTCAATTGCTTCGGTTGTCATAAAACCGTTGGTGACAAAAACATTTATTAAGCCGTTTTCCGCGGCGATTTTTGCGGTATCGTAGGCCAGCTCAAAATAAATTGTTGGTTCTGTATAGGTATAGGCGATTGTTTTCGATCCGCTTTTTTTTGCTCTGGCCACAATTTCCGACGGCAGGAAATCATTACCGGCTATCATACGTGTGGCACGTGGCATTTGTGAAATGTCATGATTCTGGCAAAAATCACAACTGAAATTGCATCCCACCGTCGCAATGGAATAGGATCTGGAAGCGGGATACACATGAAAGAAAGGTTTTTTTTCGATGGGATCAATATTTTCGGCTATCAGTGTCCCATAAACCAATGAGTACAGAACGCCTTCTCTATTTTCCCTTACTCCGCACACACCTCGCTTATCAGGCTTAATCGCGCATCTATGAGAGCACAGATTACAGCGCACCTGCCCCTCAGAAAGTTTTTCATATAGCATCGCTTCTTTAATCATTTATCCGCCTGCCTTAAGTTTTTCCCGAATAGCTTCAGGAGCTGTGTTTCTGGTTTTAGCTTCCAGTTTAAATGATTCCATAATCGGGCTCTGCGCCGTCCTGTAAGTGTATTTAACAGGAAATATCAGGCCAATAAAAGCGCCAAAGGGATTTTTCCGGAGTGGGAAAATTTCCTCCAACCCCTCGAAAAAATAATGAACAATATTGGGGAAATAAACTACACTGCCCCATTTAATGGCAGTATCGCCAGCGCAATTTTTTACCATACTTTTAATTTCAGGAAAACTAAAAAAACGCATTTCCCGTGAAAGGGGAAAACCAAACATTTCTTTCAATCCCTGCTTTGTACCCACAAAAGAATAAACATTTATAAATCCGATAAAGACCCGGCTGCGGCAAACTCTGATTGCTTCTTCAATTATTTTTTGTGGGTTAGCAGAGATTTCCAGAACATTAATCAAAGTTACGATGTCAAATTCATTGTCGGAAAAGGGAATGTCTTCAGGTTGAGCCAGAATCAGTTCGACATGGTCGCCGTATTTTTGCCGGACAACATCCAGTTTTTCTTTGGAAGAATCAATTCCCGTTAAAGAACACCATTTATCCTGAAAAAAATGTAAATTTTCTCCAGTGCCACAGCCCACATCCAGAATTCTTTCGCCAGCCAACGGAACTACCAAATCCAGAACCAGTTCTTTCTGACGCGAAAGAATATAATTTCTCCGCAATGTTTTCAGTTGTTCATCGGATAACTGGGCAGATTTTTTATCTAAAAACATTTGAGTTTTCCCCGGTGAATTTTATATTAAATTATGTATAAAATTTTATATCTTGTTTTTTATAAAATAAACTCTTTGATTTCTGTTTTCAACCGCCAATCGCCGACATATTCCGGCATTTCTTTAAACTGTTTTCCGTGCAGATCAGATCATGTTGTTCAGGTTTCAGTAATACGGCATCCCAGAAAAGTTTTTCTAATTCCGCATCGCTGCAATTTTCCCGTAGAGCTTTTTTCAAGTCAACTTCTTTTTCGTTAAGCAGGCAAACCCGCAATTTACCATCAGAAGTAAGGCGCAAACGGTTACAGGTTGAACAAAAATGATCGCTCACCGGATTAATAAAACCGATTTCACCACGTCCGCCTTTTATCTTAAAGATTCTGGCCGGGCCATCTGATTTATTTTTTTTGTTCTTTACAGGTTCCAGTTTATAGTTCTGTTTAATTTTATCAATTAATTCGGATGTCGGCATATAATCCCCGACGTAATCCAGATCTGATTGCCGCCCAACCGGCATTAATTCAATAAACCGAACCTGAAAGGGTTTGTCTGCGGCTAGTCGGGCAAAGTCCAGAGCTTCATCATCATTAAAACCTTTAATGGCAACTGTGTTGATTTTTATCGGGGCAAACCCGACTTCTTCAGCCCGGGCAATTCCGCGCAAAACGGCATCCAAATCTCCGCCGTTAGTAATATGAAAATACTTATCTTTATTTAGAGAATCAAGGCTAATATTTATGCGGCAAATACCGGCATCAAAAATCTTTTGGGAGAATTCTTCCAGAAGAATGCCGTTTGTTGTCAGACTTATGTCCCGTAAACCGTCGATTTTTTTCAGTTCGGCAATAAAATCGACAAAGCCCTTGCGGACCAACGGTTCGCCTCCTGTTACCCGCACTTTGACCAATCCCATTTTTACAGCGACGGAAACAATGCGGATTATTTCCTCATAACGCAGAATATCGTCATGCCCCTGCAAAGAAATTCCCTCTTTGGGGCGGCAATAACTGCAATGCAAATTACACCTGTCAGTTATGGAAACACGCAGGTAATTTATTTCTCTGTTGAATTTATCAAGCATTATCTTTAAAAACCTTTGTTTTCTGCATTATGCCCTAAATAGCACAATCGGAAGATTCCAGCCATCAAATGTTTCTTGACAGAGCACTTATTCTTTATTAAACAAAGGCCAGGTTATTATCCTGCCCGTTGTTTTAAACAGATCACGCCAGGACATAGTAAAACAATCCGGAGTTATTATGGAAAGAATACCGATTACAAAAGCAGGCTTTGAAAGATTGAAAAAAGATTTGGAAATAATAAAAAACATATCTATTCCTGAAAATGTTCGCGATATTGAAACTGCACGCGCACATGGTGACATTTCAGAAAACGCTGAATATACAGCCGCCAAAGAAAGACAGTCTTTTCTTTATGGAAAGGTGCAGGAGTTGGAACATCAGCTGGCGATGTCCAATATTATTAATTTAAAAGGATTAACCACTGAAAAAGTTGTTTTCGGCTGTTACGTAAGCATGGAAGATATCGACAGCGGCGAAGAAATAAAATATCAACTGCTCGGCCCCTATGAATCCGACATCAATCAAAACAAGATTTCTGTAACATCTCCCATCGGCAAAGCTCTTATTGGTAAAAAAATCGGCAGCGAAATTACGGTGCAAACACCCGGTGGCGTACGAAATTTCGAAATAATAAATATTTCGATTGAATAAGATTAAACTTTTTTCTTCTCAACCAACACCATAGCTTGTTTGATCTCTTCCTTGACGTTATCCTTGCTGTCTCTGGAAAACTGTTCAAGTCCGTCCATCGCTTCTTTGTTGCCGATGCGCCCCAAAGCCCAGGCTATCATACATCTGACGCGCTCATCAGAATTTTCTTTAAAGGCCAAAATGAGCTCGGCGACATAAACCGGATTAAGGCTTATTACCCATGGCGCGAGCCACATTCATCTTCCAGCGCCAGATATCATCGGTTGACATGTAAAACATATGAGGCCAGATTTTCTTTTCGAAGTACGGTTTATCCATATGCAACAGGCAGGAAAGATCGAAATTCGCGGATTTTGCTAAAACACGGGGATTTTGCGGTTTTTCCTGGACCATCCAAGGGGTATTGCGCGGACAAACATTCTGACAACGATCACATCCATAAATATTCATACCCATAGGTTCGCGGAGTTCAAGCGGAGTAAGACCATCACCGTAATATGTTAAGAAAGAAATGCGGCGGCGGGGATCAATCTTTCCACCTCCCTGGAGAGCGTGTGTAGGACACGCCGCCACGCAGGCATTGCGGCACCAGTCGGGACAGCCAATAGAAACCTCCGCTTCGTCAGCGACAAATTCATGATCAATTACAAGAGCAACGGGAAAAACAAACGAACTGGTTCGAGCGACACGCCGCGCGTAGAAAAGACAATTCTTGCCAAAAGTGCCCAATCCGGCACGCGCGGCTGACAACCGATGCGGCAAGTTAAACGGCACCTTGGAATCAATACCATTTGCCTGAAGAAATTTCCGGAAAGCTTTAATTCTAAGCGCCAAGCCATCTTTGGTAACGCGGTCATCGTCAAGATAACAGCGTCCGAAATGACGCTCCAATTGCAGCGGGTAAGATTCTTCGAAATAAGATTCCAGCAATACGATTATTGATTTTGCCTGTGGAAGAATATTCTTAGGATCCGTTCCCGCAATCAAACTCAAACCGATTGCTTCCGCCCAGCCATATTCCTCCTGATGCGCCTGCAAATATTCCCTTTGAGAGTCAAAAGGCTGGGCGTCAGTAAAACCGATATCGGCAAATTTCAATCGTTCGGCTTCCGCGATGATGTCTTTTTTCGTTATCATATTCTGCATAATTTATACATTAACCTGAGCTTGATTACAAGACCATCATTATTCTGGAAAAACGGTGTAAATCCGGATTGAAAAGATTTGACAATTTCTTGGAGAAAAAGATATTTGGGCA
>JQDQ01000123.1 GCA_000747625.2 Smithella sp. SCADC | reverse complement strand
AGCCGACCGAAAATAATCGCAAATGCCTGATATCACAACCTTGTCATTTTTAAACTGCGGAAGATGGGCTAACCGCCGAAGAAGTAGCGGAAAGAACAATCAGGGCGTTTGAAAAAAATAATCTCTATGTGATTCCTCAATTTACAGGGAAATATTATTGGATATTAAAGTGCCTGTCGCCCAGTATTTTCTATGGCGTCATTTCCTACGCCGTGAAAAAAGGCTATGGTGAGAAACTAGCCCTCTTTTTGACACACATTGGCATGATGTAATTGTATGCTATAAATTTTAATCTGGTTTCTTTAACTCCGATAAAGGAGTGAACGGTATGGTTAATTCATAGATTCCACTTGTCAATACGGTCTGGACAGGGAATGGCGATTTTTCATACACTTTTAACATTGCTTTATTGGAAGCCAGAACATCGGCGGTAAATCCCTGGATACCCTCCTCGCGAGCCACACGAATCAATAATTCAAAGAGATAAGAAGCAATGCCCTTGCCTTGATACTCTTCGTCAACAATAAATGCCGTGTCGGCAAAAGCATCCGGTTTCGTGCGGACATACCGTGCTTCCGCAATTATTTTTTCTGTCCCCGAAACCTCAATAGTGCTTACAATAGACATGCTCAAGCGGTAATTCACACTAACATATTCCTGCATCTTTTTATGGGGCATTGTCTTTATGGAAGTGAAGTACCGGTAATAGACTGACTGATCTGAGAATCGATAGAACAAAAGACGCATTTTATCTTCATCAGAAGGTTTGATTGGCCGGAAACAGACCTTCAGGCCACCTTTAAATTCACGGAAAGTGCATAATTTAGCGGGATAAAGTGACCCTGATTCTTCAATATAAATCTGATCGGCATAAATCAATTTTGCTTCTTTAGCCTGCCTGACGAGTTCAGCCCGATCATCGGGATGTGCAATGTCAATTAGTTCCAGCACTCGTTCCCGCATCGTCTTTCCCATGAGGGAAGCTACTCCATATTCTGTCACGACCAAATCCATGGATTCACGATTGGTAAACTGAAACGGCAGATTATCGACAGACAAGACAATACTCGGCATACCCTTGAGGTTACGGCTGGGAAGTCCAAAAATTGTCCGGCCTTTTTTCGACAGCCCGGCGCCCATCAAAAGTTCCTGCACGTTTCCCGGACCGGCAGTAACATTCCCCTTGCCGGTGTGCAGAGCAACATTCCCCGTCAGATCAATTTTTCTTGCCGGAAGAATAGCTATCATCCGGTCATTGCTGCCGATCACCTTCGGGTCAAGAATTACATCTTCGGGCTGAAATTCAACGAGCGGGTTCTTATTCAGCCACCGCATTAATTCTTCGGTACCCATCAAATAAGACACGGAACTTTTACCTCGAAAAACACCTTTATAACGATTAGTCACAGCGCCGCTCTTTACAAGATCCATTACGGCATCTGTAAAAAAAGGAGAGTGAATTCCCAGGTGCTTTTTCTTAGCCAATTGAACGGCAAGAGCTTCATAGAGAGGCCCGATGCCGAGAGCTAAGCAGCTTCCATCTTCAACAATTGTCGCTATATTCGCCGCAATTTTTAGGAAAACATCCGCCACCGGCCAGCGGGGAATGTGAATAGGATACTCTGTTGATTCGATAAAATAATCGAATTCATCCATATGAACCAGGGTGTCTCCCATGATGCGCGGAGCATGGATGTTGACTTCGCCGACAACAAGATGAGCAGATTCCATGGCTTGCCGTTCTACATCCACTCCCAGCAAACAAGCATATCCATTTTCATCCGGTGGTGAAATCTGAATAAAGGTTGCATCAATGTGGATGGCTCCTGACTTTAATAATCCGGGTATGCGTGAAAACCTGCTTGGTATAAGATCCACTCTGCCCGCGCTGATAGCCTCGGAAGCAATCCAGCCGGAGAAAAACGTCTTCAACCGGAATTTACGCGAATATCTTTCATCAATGGGTATCGTATCTCCAAGACTCACGAGTTGCAGTAATTCTAAATCCTGCAGATTAGGTTCATTCGAAGCCATAAGATGTTTAACCAGCGTTCGCGGCTCCGCCATGCCCGTACCGAGGAAAATAACCATGCCCGGTTCTATTTTAGAAAGAACCTCTTGAGGAGGGACGACTTTATACTTCCACATAAATTTCTACCTTTTCATTTAGCGTAGGCAGGTTAAAGTTTTTACACTATAAGGATAAAAACTTTAATTAAGTAAACTATACCATTTTGCTCTTAAAAAATATAGTTTATTGAAAACATCTAATGACATCAATACGAAAATATTAAAAGGCTCAAGTTTCGATTCTAATCCTTGAATCCAGAGCTACCACACCGGATCCGTCGGCAAGAACTCTTACAGGATTAATATCCAGTTCTCTGATGGAAGGAAACTGATGGAGAAGATGAGTTACTCTCTCGATCATGGCCACATAACCGGCAATATCACCTGCACCTTTTCCTCTCGTTCCCTGCAGGATTTTGAATGATTTCAATTTTCTTACTTTTTCATCAATCTCTTGTGTACTGGCGGGACAAAGGACGTTGGCAACATCCTGAAAAACTTCTATATATATTCCACCATAGCCAAAAGAAACGATAGGACCGAATGATGAATCAAACTGACCGCCAATAAACATATCGTAGCCTTCACCGGCCTGTTTCATAATACGCACACCCTGGAAATCCGCGTCTTCCTTATAGTGTAACAAATTTCCCCTGATATGTTCAAACGCTTCTTTAACGCTCTGTGCATCTTGAATTCCTGTGATGACGCCGCCTGCTTCGGATTTATGTATGGCATCGGGTGAAACGATTTTCATTACTACAGGATACCCTGTTCGCTCAGCTATACGAATCGCTTCTTTATCGTTTTTGGCCACGGCTGATTCGGCAACGGTTATGCCAAATTGACGAAGCAGTTCCAGTGCTTCGTCTCCTTTTATACCTGTGTTACTTTTAATCCATTTATTTGCCGTTCCAATGTCAACACCATCGGGTAAAGTATAGGTCGGCAAAGCGTCTTGTTTTTTTCTTCAGCTGACTAAGCTGATGTGTCAGCCAATTGGCCCTGCTGCTTTCTTTGGATTCCAGCGCCTTTAATCTCAAGGCTTTGAGTTCACGTATTTTTGCCTTGAGCTCAAGTTTGGTCATCTTGATCTTGCCTATGTGTTTCTTTTTCTTGACCGGTGTTTCGTCCTTGATGCCCCGCGCTTCTTTGATGAAGGCAATGAGTAAAAGCTATATTTTTATACCACAATTTCTTTTGCGGTTCAACCGGAGATGTATATGTCTTGACAAATTATTCCCTACGTGCAATACTCTCCCAGTTAAATCGGCTTTAAAATACTTAATCAGGTCAAAAAAGAATTATTAAACAAAATTAATGGGAGGGTTTATGGCTAAGAGAAATGTTATCGTTACTATAGTGCTAATGCTTTTGATTGTTGTGTCAACGAGTTTTGCGGCTGACAAGTATCAATGGAAACTTGTAGGTACGGAAGATAACTGCCAGATATACACCAGCGCCGTTGCCGGCAAGGAGTATATCGCGGCTAAAGTTACTTGTCTTATACCTGCAAGAATAGAAGTCATCAGAACCATCCTCAGGGACATTCCCAACTATCCGGAATGGATGCATGACTGCAAAGAAACAAAGATGTTGAAAACGGTAGATGAACAGAATGATGTTTTTACATTCTGGTTTCGTCAGCATGTTACGCTTTATACGGACAGAGATATGGTATTGAAAAGTAAAACCGTCATCGATATGAAAGACGGAACGAACCTTGTGCACGCCGATTCGACCAATGAAGTTCCTTACGACTCGGGCAAGGGATATGTAAGAATGCCTTCATTCTACTCGCTGTTTACACTTCAGTGGGTTAACCGGGAAAACACCAAGGTAACCTTCATGATAGATCCGGATATGGGGAAAGGATTGCCGACAGGAATAGCAAACAGCCTGATCAAAACAACTCCTCTAAAAACTTTAAACAATCTGAAGAAGATGGTAAGGAAATCTAAATATATTGACGCGGCCAAGACATCTAAATACAATAAAATGGCGGAAGATTTTGTCAAAGCCGGCCATAAGTAAGCTGTCAAGTTTTTAATAAACAGATAAAGGCGGGTCATGTTATGATCCGCCTTTATCAATTCAGTAAGGTTATACGGACATCAAAATAATTAAAAGTTTTAGGTGCTGATGCCATGATTCATACGCGCGATCACCAAACACCCTACCTTTTTGATCCCTGGGACTATCTGGGGCCTAAAAGGAAAATGCTTTTATCCGAATCCTGGGCCGGTCTGTTCCGGGAACACATCCTTCCCGATCTGCCTGTTCATAAGCTTGCCCGTTTTTTTACAGAAGATTTTGGGAGGCCGGCCAAAGAACTGTACGCCTCCCTGGGC
>JQDQ01000122.1 GCA_000747625.2 Smithella sp. SCADC | reverse complement strand
TGATACAGGCGTACCTCATGCTGTCGTCTTTGTTGATGATCTGGATGACTGCGCAGTTTTTGACTTGGGACGTAAAATCCGCCGGCATGAATGTTTTCAACCCAGAGGCGCCAATGCAAATTTTGCCACTGTCATTGACCGGCATAAAATTCGAGTGCGCACATACGAGCGCGGCGTGGAGGATGAGACACTGGCCTGCGGTACAGGAATGGTCGCAGCAGTTCTGACGGCGGCACAAAGAGGTCTTGTGGAATCTCCGACAGACGTTCTGGTACAAAGTGGTGAAACTCTACGGATTTACTTCACAAAAAAAGATGACCGCTTTGGCGAAATTTATCTTGAAGGTAAAGTAAAAATAGTTTATCACGGGTTTCTTTTTGAAGAAGCTTATAAATGATGGCTTCATAAAAACCGACCTTGCTTCTATCTGTCTGGCGTAGGCCGGAATCCAGTATTGTTTGATTCATGTGGAATCATAATAACTTAGCATAGGTAAAATTCACTTCTAAATTTCTTTATTGGAGGGTTTAACTTGAAAACAGCGGAAAAACTGACAAAGATACCGCCTTACCTGTTCATGGAATTAAGAAAAAAAATAAATAAAGCCAAAGCTGACGGAATCGATGTTATTTCCCTGGCTATCGGTGATCCGGTGGAAGCAACGCCGGATTCGATCATTGATGAACTTTGCGCCACATCAAGAGATCCGTTGAATCACCGTTATCCGACCGATGAAGAAAAGGGCATGCTCTCCTTTCGCCGGGAAGTGGCAAAGTGGTATGCAACACGCTATGCTGTCAGTCTTAATCCGGAAAATGAAATTCTGGGGCTCATCGGCTCCAAAGAAGGTTGCCACCATTTTATTATCGCCAGAGTCAATCCTGACGACATTGTCCTGATGACTGATCCCGGTTATCCTGCTTATCGCGCCAGCATTCTTCTTGGCGGCGGCATTCCATACAATGTTCCTATCCTGCCACAAAACGGTTATCTCCCTGTTTTTGAAGATATTCCAACTGATGTGGCTAAAAAAGCAACCGCCATGTTTCTTAATTACCCGAATAATCCGACCGGCGCCTGCGCGACCATGGAATTTTTAAACAAAGTTGTGGATTTCGCCCGCACTTATGATATCGCCATCTGCTACGATAATCCTTACAGCGAAATAGTTTTTACCGGTCAGAAGCGCATCAGTTTTCTGATGGCGAAGGGCGCAAAAGATGTCGGCATCGAACTTAACTCTCTTTCCAAACCGTTTAACATGTGTGGTTGGCGGCTGGGCATGGCCTGCGGTAATCAGGAACTCATCGCGGCCATCAGCAAGGTCAAAGAAAACACTGATTCGGGAATTTTCAATCCTATTCAGTTCGCCGGCATCAAAGCCCTGCAAAAGGAATCTCCTTTCGTCGATAAAATGATTGATTTGTACGGAAAGCGCCGGGAACTGGTACTTAAAACTCTGAAGAAAATCGGCATTGATTTCAATCCGCCCAAAGGAACATTTTATCTGTGGGTGCCGGTGCCCCAAGGAATGACATCACTGGAATTTACCAATCGCCTGTTTGATAAAACTGCGGTAGTTGTTGCCTCCGGTACAGCCTACGGTCAGTATGGCGAGGGTTTTGTGCGAATTTCGCTGACTGTTCCCGATGCACGGTTGAGCGAAGCAATGAAACGAATAGAAAAAGAGTTCAAAGCAAATTGATTTTCTGTCATTGCGAGGAGCGAAGTGACGCGGCAATCTCTTGCTGCCGCCTCGTTCTACTTTGAATACGAAGCTACTGAAAAGAGAAATAATTTATATAGAAATGGGCATACCGGAGCTTATCCAGAGTAGTTCCAAAAGCTTCGCGCGCCTTGCCTCCGGAGCCTTTTACAGCGTTATCAAAAAACTGGTATGGTGTCCCCAGATTTCCTGCACACCACATCGTGTGGCAAAATATTCTTGACACACAATTGAACGTTTCTTATACTGCCGACAACGAAAAGCAAGTTCTTAGTGCGCCAGGCCAAGCTTGGCGAATCCAGTTGGTTGAGAAACCAACCTGACAAAGCTAGCCGACCGTCAGAACCGAGTTTTGCATTTATACGGGTAATCGTATGAGTGAAGCGTAAACAGGGTGACCGCAGGCCGTAATGCGAAAGTGTGAAGGTGTTCAGCTCCGAAAATGCTTATGATGTGGAGCGAGCCCAAGTGATTAAGAACACTGAAGGCAGAAACGAAGCCATCGTTACAGGCGAGATGGCGGCAAGAGATACAAAGGTTAAATTCACTTCATTAGCTCACCTGTTGACCGAAGAATTCCTGAAAGGTTGTTACAGCGAGCTGAATCATCAGGCAGCAGCCGGTATAGATCAGGTAAGCTATACGTCCTACGGAGAAAATCTGGATAGGAACATGGCGGAATTGGTCAAGCGGATGCGAGAGAATCGATACCGGGCGAATGATATTCGTCGGGTATCGATACCAAAGGCCGATGGGAAGCAGCGGCCTTTAGGAATTCCTGTTCTAGAGGACAGGATTGTCCAGAGAGGAGTGGCGAAGATATTGAACGCCATTTATGAGCAAGACCCGGAATAGTGAAGGGTTACACTTGGATTTATGCCGCAGGTGTGTGAACCTGCTTGAAGAGCCGGATGCGGGAAATCCGCAAGTCCGGTTCTGTGAGGGGCTGGAGCCAACGGATGTATGATTGAGATAATGTGGCACCGCCGGGAAACCAGGCGGCAAACGGAGAAAACAAATATCAACCTGAATATTGGGAGAAACCGGTCTACTCGACTCAATTTCAATTATATCAATCAATTATAATTTGATTAACAAATATTACTGCACTACGTTTGTAATATTTGAGTCTCATTAAAAAGGGCAAACTTTTTCTAAGTTGCCCCTTTTTTATACTGGCGTCACCACGGGAAGTCGAACTCCGGGTACAGACGTGAAAGAGCGTTGGAAACGCAAAATTTCTCAATATTATTTAGTTTTTAAACCGGTCTATACCCCTTAAAACCTATCAAGTCCCGACCAGATTCACGACCAAAGATAACGGATTTCTATTTATCTTGACACATATACTTATTGTTCATATATATTAGAGAAAAATAATCTGTGATCACGTTTTTACTGTGCAACTATTACAAAGAAAGCGGCAATAGTGAAAGTAGCCCATGAATTATAAATCAGATATACTTGAAGGTCTAGGAAATAGTATTTGTGCTGAAAGTTCCACTAATAATTACTCTCAAAAATTAAAGCCTTTTTACTTTAACCCCAAAAGAAAAACAAAGATTTACTGTGGGGACGCTTTGGATATTTTAAAACATATTCCTGATAAGTGTATTGATATGATTTTTGCCGATCCCCCTTATTTCGGTAACCAATCAGGCTTAGTTATCAAACGTACTGACGGACATGCGTATACATTTGATACGCAGAAAGCTCAATGGGCATATTCAAAACCTATCGCAGAACAATTTAAATTCCATTACTCTTGGATTAAAGAAGCCCAGCGTATCCTCAAAGATGGATCTACAATATGGATCAGTGGCACATATCACAGCATAGGCGCCGTCAACGTTGTTCTGCAAGATCTGGGGTTTAAAATACTTAATGACATTATTCTCCACAAGAGAAATGCCCCACCCAATTTCCTCGGTTCATGTTTCCGTGCCGTGACGGAAACTCTGCTTTGGGCAAAAAAGAATAGTAAAGGCAAAACAAAATTCAATTATCAGCAGATGAAGCAACTTAATAATGGAATGCAGATGAAAAATATATGGGAGTATTGGGCAGAAAAAAATCCTTTCAGGCATCCAGCCACAAAACAGCCGATCGTCTTGGAGTATGCAATTTTAGCTTCAACCGATGAGGGTGACTTAATCCTAGACCCATTTGCTGGTTCTGGCACAACTGGTTATGTGGCGCAAGGATTTAATCGTAAATGTATTATGATAGAGATCGACCAGGAATATTGCAGTCTAATTAAAAATAGAATCGAGGGGAAATATGGTGATTTCAAAAGAAAAACTGGAATTGAAAGAAAAGTTTAAGAAAGAACTCCTCATCCACGTTGATTTATTTAACACTGCAATTTCCACTAATTCGGGGGATTGGGTTGTTAAAGGCTTCATAGATATTGCTAAAAATATTTATACGATCTCCGTTGATACAAAAGTAGTTTCAAAAATTATGGAGCTTCTACTATTCCCCAAAATATGCCACTTTGCACAAGAGTATGGCTACAAGATGTTTCTCTGCAAAGAGCAAAACTTTTATCCGGATGTATCCTTTATTGACGCTGATAACAATATTTATGCTGTTGATTTGAAAAGTACATACCGTAAAAATGAGAAAGAAGTAAATGGAATGACCTTGGGTGCATTCACCGGATATTTTCGTGATAGAAAAAGCACAAAAAATATTTCTTATGCATACGAAAAATATACAGGACACTTTGTTTTGGGCGTCATCTACTCAAGAACAGACGGAGATGTTGATGAAAAGAAGGTCTATCAGCTCAGTGACCTACAGAATATTACTTCTGTCATTTGCGACTTTAAGTTTTTCGTGCAAGAAAAATACCGGATCGCACTCGACCGTCCGGGAAGCGGCAACACAAAAAACATCGGTTCTGTAATAAAAATTGATGATTTGGTAAAAGGTCAAGGGCCATTTGCTAACTTGGGTGAAGATATGTTCGACGACTATTGGATGTATTATTTAACGAAAGATATGGCCAAATCTATTGACCTGAAAAATGCACCTTATAAAAATTTAAAAGAGTATAAAGAATATAAGGGAATAAAGTAATGCAGACTAACACAATTCAGAAGATTGATAGGCAACTTAATTTACTTGCTCCGAATCCTGTTTTTCCTTCAACAAGATTTCAAGGCAGTAAATTGAAAATTTCAGACTGGATTTGGGAAGCTGTTCAGGAGATAAATTTTGATACGGCACTGGATGCTTTTGGCGGTACCGGTAGTATTGGTTATATGTTCAAAATGAATGGGAAAAAAGTAACGTACAATGATATTTTAAAGTTTAATTGGTATATTGGTTTGGCATTGATTGAAAACGATGAAGAACAGCTTAGTCAAAATGATATAGATTTTATCCTAAAACGCCATTACGACATTAAATATTCAACATTTGTGCAGGACACATTCAGAGATATATACTTTACAGAAGAAGAAAACAAATGGATAGATACTGTAGTCACTAACATTCAAAGGATCGAACCAATATTCAAAAAAGCACTGGCTTATTTCGCTCTCTTCCAAGCATGTATAATCAAACGCCCTTTTAATTTATTTCATAGGAAGAATCTTTACCTAAGATTTTCTGAGGTTGAAAGAAATTTTGGTAATAAAGTAACTTGGGATAAGCCCTTTGATGTTCACTTTAGAAAATTTATTGAACAGGCAAACCAAGCAGTTTTTTCAAATGGTAAAGAAAACAAATGTTTCAATCTGGATGTTTTTGATGTGGAAGGGAAATTTGATCTTGTATACATTGATACTCCTTACATATCGAGTAAAGGGATGGGAACGGATTATTTAGGCTTTTACCATTTTCTTGAAGGCTTGGTGAATTATGACAAATGGCAAGACATGATTGATAGTAGAACAAAGCATAAGCGTTTAAAAGGAACGACTATGGTCTGGGCGGATAAAAAATTAATTCATTCAGCATTCGATCAATTATTCAAAAAATTTAAAGATAGTATTTTAGTAGTCTCTTATCGAGCAGATGGCATTCCGACACTAGAAGAACTCATCGCTTTGTTAAAAAAATATAAAAAAGACATAATAGAAATTGAACGTAAGAATTATAAATATGTTTTAAGCACGAATCATTCAGAAGAGGCATTAATAATCGGCAAATAGGTCTAACTCGCCTCGATTTTTGTGATGCATAAATTTTACATTGGCAAAACCGTTAAAAGGTTATCACGGTGCCGGGGTTGCTGAAGAGGTATACTATGAAAGATAAAATAATCTTGCCGAAAGCTCAAACGTCGTTACGGAAATCTGGGGCAAATCTGTGAAATCTGGGGACACCATACTAGTTTTTTCTTGACAAGCAGTGATGATAGTCATAGACAATAAACATGGGCCGTATAGCAAGAGTAGTCGCAGCAAAATATCCTCATCATGTCACCCGGCGAGGCAATCGTCGGCAGGACACATTCTTTTGTGAAGATGATTACCGGTATTACATAGAAACCATGTCTGAATGGTGTAAT